>CBFGLP010001613.1:0-1709 GCA_965649595.1 uncultured Myxococcales bacterium
GCTCCGCGGTGGCGGGTGCCGAAGCGCGGATCGAGCGTCTGCTCGCTCAGCGGACAGATCACCCCGGCCCGAGCGATGCGAAAGTCGTCGATCAAGATCGCCCCGTCGTGCGCGGTGTTGGCTGGGTGCGGGACCGCCAGCGCGACCAAGGTCGCGGGCTGCAGCGGCGCGTCGATCGGCTTGCCGATGTCGCTACAGACCTGCAGCACCTCGATCTCGCCCTCGAGGATGATCAGCGCCCCGACCCGGGCCTTGGCCAAGCGGTCGCAGGCGCTGACCAACGCCTCGATCGCGCTCTCGGCCGCCTCGCGCCGACCTTGCGGCAGCAAGCGCTGGCCCATCCGGACCAGCAAGCGACGCAGCTCCTGATGGAACACCACGATCAAGATGATGATGATGTACTCGAGGAAGTACTTGAGCAGCAGCCCGACGCCGACGATGTCGAGCTCGCGCGCGACGAACCCAACCGCCGCCAGCAACGCGACCGAGACCAGGACCGGGACCGCGCGGGTGCCCTTGAGCAGGCGCAGCACCGCGTAGGCGAGCGCAAAGAGCAGGACGAAGTCGACCACGTCCCGCCAGGTCAGGGCCGCGAGCACGTCGGTCGGATTCACCGCGTCGCGCCCCCTCGCGCGGCCGCGAGCGCGTCCTCGATACCGGCGACCACCTTCAGGGCCTCGAGCGTCTCGGCCACGTCGTGCACGCGCAGGATCCGAGCCCCGTGCGAGACCGCGACCACGCCCGCGACCACGCTCGCGAGCATGCGCTGCTCGACCGGCTTACCCGTCAGCGCGCCCAAGAAGCCCTTGCGGCTGGCCCCGATCAGCACCGGGCAGCCGAGCTCGCGCTCGATCAGCCCGCTCGCTGCGACCAGCGCCGCGCTCTGCTCGGCGGTCTTGCCAAACCCGACGCAGGGATCGACGACGATGCTCTCGCGCCCGACACCAGCCGCCCGCGCGCGCGCGAGCGAGCGGCCCAGCTCTTCGACGAGCTCGCCGAGCAGATCGTCGAACCGAATCTCCTGCTGCATCGTGGCTGGCTCACCGCGCAGGTGACCGATCACCAGGCCGGCGCCCGCGGCCGCGACGATCTCGGCCATCGCCGGGTCGGCGAGGCCGCTGACGTCGTTGACAATCGCCGCCCCGTGCTCGAGCGCCTGCGCGGCGACCTTGGCGTGACGCGTGTCGATGCTGATCGGGACGCGCGAGAGCGTCGGGTCGCTGCGCAGACGATCGAGCACCGGCAGCACCCGCATCAGCTCGGTCGCCTCGTCGACCGGCGTCGCGCCGGGCCGCGTCGACTCGCCACCGACGTCCAGCAGATCGACCCCGAGCTCGACCCACTGGCGACACACGTTGGCGACGACCGAGGCGTTGGCCGAGCGCTGCTCGCTCGCCATCCAGCGTCCGCCGTCGAAGAAGCTGTCCGGCGTGACGTTGACGATCGCCATCACGCGCGGGCGCGCGAGCTCGATGCTGCCCCGCGCATGCAGCCAGCGCCCCGCGTGGTCGCGACCAACATCGTCGCTCGAGGGCGCTGGCGACTCGTTCGGCACGGCCGGATGGTAGCGCTCGACGCTGGCCGGAGCGAGTGCTGCTACGCCGCTGGCGGCCCTCGCAGACCTCGCCAGGCCGCTCGTTGGCAGCTCACTTGGCGTACTGCTTGGCGTCGATGCCGTAGCGCCGCAGCAGCTTGTGCAGGTACTTGCG
>CBFGLP010001614.1:0-8406 GCA_965649595.1 uncultured Myxococcales bacterium
CGAGGCGATCGAGCTCTATCGCATCCAGCTCGAGACCGGCGACCCACGGGCGATCGACTCGTTGCGCATGGCCGCCGAGGCAACCTTGCAGTGGAGTGACGACGATCCGACCCTGCTCGAGCGCGTCGCTCGACACCCACAGGCACGCGAGGTCGTGACTGCCTACCTGATCGCTCGCTTGGGCCCCGCGATGGAGCGCGGCTGGGAGGCGCGCTGGCTGACCACGCTCGAACGGAGCGACCTCGATCTCGGTCAGGACCCGGGCACCGGCGAGCTGGCCTGGTTGGCCTACCAGACCGGCGATCTCGATCGCGCCGAGCGCTGGGCCAAGCTCGGCGCGAGCGCCGACGCGGGCACGCTGCTCGGTCGGTGGGTGCTAGCCAAGCTGGCGCTCCGTCGCGCGCCACGGGACCAGCTCGACGATGCCCTCGCCCAACTGGCCGCGCTCGAGCTCGAGCTTCGCAGCAGCGACACCACGCTCGAGCTCCACGAGGGCCGCATGGGCTTCGGCGAGGCGCTGCCCCTGCGCGAGAGCGCGGCGGCCGAGCTGGCCTTGCTCGCGCTCCAGCAAGAGCGCTTCGCCGACGCTCTCGCGGCGCTGCTGCGCGCAGGCAGCTGGATCGACGCGGCCTATGTCGCCGAGCAGGTGCTGACCCTCGACGAGCTGCAGGCCTTCATCGACTCCCAACCAGTGGACGCGAGCGAGCCCGCGACAGAGTTCGAGCACGACCGACGGCTCCGCTGGCTGCTCGCGCGCCGGCTCGCGCGAGCCGATCGTTGGTCCGACGCCCTGCCCTACTACCCGGCCGAGCTCCGCGGCCACGTCGACCAGCAGATCCGCGACCTCGCGCGAGCCGACGATCCCAGCCTCGACGACGTCGCCCGGGCTCGTGCGCTCTGGCGAGCGGCCACGCGCCTGCGCGAGCGAGGCATGGAGCTGACCGGCACCGAGGTCGAGCCCGACTGGGCGTTCTATGACGGGCAATTCGCTCCCGAGTGGATCAGCCATCGCCGCGACCGCGGCGGCCCGACCCTGACCTCGCCGAGCCGGGCCGAGCGCGAGCGCGTGTGGGCCCACCGCGAGGCCGGGATGCAGCGCTTTCACTATCGCTGGCGCGCCGCCGAATTGGGCTTTCGTGTCGCCGAGCTGCTGCCCGACAATCATGAGGCCACGGCGCGGGTATTGTGCCAGTCAGGTCGCTGGATCGAGCATTACGATCCGGTCGGAGCAGAGCGATATTATCATGCGATGGTGCGCAGGAACCCGCGAGTCGGCATTGTCACTACGGCGGACCATCTGCGCTGGTTTCCAGACGAATGTTCGTTGGAGGGGATCGACTTTGCGGCTCAACCGATCCCTGCTGCGCTCGCGCCGGCCCGTGACGCACGCATGCGCGCGCTCATGCGGCGTGGGTGGCCAATTGCGGCGTTCATGTCGTTGGTGGTGTTCGGCGGGGTGCTGATGCTCGGCGGACGGCGGCAGTGACCCCACGCGTCCGACCTCATACCGCTCACGACTGGTCGTTCCGGTTCGAGCGGAGTATCTCGATCGTCTCGACCGCCTCGTTGGCGATCGAGCCGACCCCAAACAGACACTCATCGTCTCCGAGTAGCCGCTCGAGCGTCGGAATCAACGAAGCGTCGCCGAGCTGACCGAGCGAAAATATCGTCCAGAAGCGGACCTCGACGGAGGGATCGTCGAGCAACTCCACGAGGTCTGTGACCACCCGTGAGTCCGCAACGTAGGCGAGCGACTCGATGGCCATGCCACGAACGCGGTCCTCTTCATGAGTGTCACGCGAGATCGAAAGCAGCACCCCGGCCGCACGCGGTCCACCGGTCATTTGGAGGCCGTACGCCGCGGCCATGCGAACGTCGGGATCCCGCTCGAGCTCGAGGCATTCGACGAGCTGCGCGCCCGCCTCGTCACCACCGAGCTCTCCGAGCGCGCGAGCGGCCGCGCAGCGCAGATAGACGTCTTCGTCGTGGAGGCAGCGAGCGAGCGTCGAGAGGCCACGGCAGTCACCCAGCCGGCCCAGGTACCAGCACGCAGTCGCCCGCAGGTCCGGCTCTTGCTTGCTCGTCGCGAATGCGAGCAGATCGTCGTAACTCTCGACGCCGAGCTGCCAGAGCCGCTCGAGCTCCTGCCTCGCGCTGGCCCGGCCCTCGGGTGCCAGCCGCTCGACAATCGCCGTCATGCGCTCGCGCAGGCCCTGCATGCCGAGCTCACAAGGTCGCCGGGATCGCCTCTAGCTCGAACGCCTCGATCACGTCCCCCTCGCGCGGCTCATCGAAGCCGGCGATCAAGATCCCGCACTCGTGCCCGTCGCCGACGTCACGAACATCGCGATCCACGATCCGCAACGAAGCGATCTTGCCCTCCTTCACGACCGCTCCATCCCGAACCACGCGCACCCCTGCCGTGCGAGTGATCTTGCCCGCGACCACCCGACACCCACACACGGCGCCGTACGAGGTCGGGAACACCTTGCGAACCTCGGCCTTGCCGATCGGATGCTCGACCCAGGTCGGCTCGAGCTGCGCGAGCATCAATTCCTGCAGTTGCTCGCCCAGCTCGTAGATGATCCGCGACGAGCGGATCGGGATCCCCTCGGACTCGGCCAGCGCCCCGGCCTTGCCCGCCGGCTTGACGCCGAACCCGAGGATCGCCGGGCGGACGTTGCTGCCCGACTGCCGAGCGGTGGTCGCCAGCTTCACGTCGCCCTCGGTGATCGCCCCGACGCCCGACGAGATCAGCTTGGTGACCAGCTTGTCGCTGCGGGTCTGCGCGATGATCTGCTCGATCGCCTCGAGCGAGCCCTGCACGTCCGCGCGGACGATCAACGCGACCGTGGGCAGCTCGGCCCGCTTCTCGGCGGCGAGCCGATCGGCGAAGCTCGGCGCGTTCGCCTTGGCGCCCTCCTTGCGCTTGCGCTGCTCCTTGCGGTGGGCGACCAGCTGCTTGGCGGCCTTGTCGTCCTCGACCACGTGGAAGGGGATGCCTACGCCGGGCGGCTCGTCGAGCCCGGCGATCTCGATCACCGTCGAGGGCCCGCTGCTCTCGACGTTGACCGGACGACCGGGCTTGACGGGCTTGCTCGGCTTGCCCTTCTTCTTCTTGCTGGCCTCGACCTCGACCTCGCCTGGACCAGCACCGGTGTCGTTCGGCGCCCCGCCGGTCGGGATCAAGGCCGAGATACGCCCCGTGCACTCGCCCGCGACGACGATGTCCCCGCGCGAGAGCGTGCCGCTTTGGATCAGCACGGTAGCGATCACCCCGCGTCCGCGGTCGATCCGCGACTCGAGCACGATGCCGGTCGCTCGGCCCTCGGGGTTGGCCCGCAGCTCGAGCAGCTCGGCCATCAGCCCGATCTGCTCGATCAGCGCCTCGATCCCGGTCCCGTGCTTGGCGGCGATCGGGACCAGCGGGACCGCGCCGCCGTAGGTCTCGGTCAACACGCCGTGCTCCATCAGCTGCCGCTCGATCCGAGCGATGTCGGCGTCGGGCAGATCGATCTTGTTGGCGGCGACGATCAACGCGACCCCGGCTTGCTCGACCTTGGCGAGCGCCTCGACGGTGGTCGGCATGATCCCATCGTTGGCCGCGATCACGACCACTGCGATGTCGGTCAGGTTGGCCCCGCGCTCGCGCATGGCCGAGAACGCCGCGTGCCCCGGCGTGTCGACGAACACCATCGGGCCGACCTTGGTCTCGACCCGGTAGGCGCCGACGTGCTGCGTGATCCCGCCGGCCTCGCCGTCCGCGACGTTCGCTCGGCGCAGGCGATCGAGCAGCGTGGTCTTGCCGTGATCGACGTGGCCGAGCACGGCGACGACCGGCGCGCGTGGGTCACCGACCTGCTCGAGCGTCGCGTCGTCGTCGAGCAGCTCGGACTCGTCGAACGAGATGTCCTCGACCCGGTAGCCAAACTCGCTAGCGACCAGCTCGGCCGTGTCGACGTCGATCGTCGAGTTGATCAGCACCTTGCGGATGCCCATGTCGTAGAGCACCCGGATCACCTTGGGCGCCTTGACGCCCATCTGTTTGGCCAGCTCGCCGATCGAGATCACCTCGTCGACGCGCACCCGCTTCTTCTCGGCGCTCATCTCCGCGGTGCCGGAGCTCGACTTGCCGGCGCCGCGTCGCAGCGCCGCCCGCCGATCGGGCACGTGGCGGGTCTGCTTGACCTCGCGAGCCTTGCGAGCGCTCGCGCGACCCTGCGGGCGCTCACCCTCGCCCCCGTCGACCAGCTCGATCTCGACCTTGCCCGGCTTGGTCGAGGCCGGTCCCGTCGCATCGGCGCGCGGCTTTGCTGCGTTGCCACGCGCCGGAGCCGGGGTTCGCCGGCCGACGTCGATGTGTCCGAGGATCTTGGGCCCGGCCGAGCGGGCGCCCACGATCACCCCCTCGGCGTCGCGGATGACCCGACCGAGCGGGGCCTCGGCCGGCGCAGGCGGCTCAGCCGAGCTCGTGGCTGGAGTGGGCAGGTCGACCGTCACGGTCGTGGCTGGAGTCGCGACTGGAGTCGTGACTGGGGCCGCTTCGTTTTCACCGACCCCACGAAAGCGACCGTCCTTGTCGATGAAGCCGAGGATCTTGGGTCCCCGGGGTCGTGCTCCGTTCGGATCGCCGGCCGCTCCGGTGGCGGGTGGCTGATGGGACCTCTCGGCGAGGGTCGCCCGCTCGCCACTCCGCTTTCGGGCTTGCGGGCGAGGGTTGGGCTCATTCGGATATTTGCGGCCAGACATGAAGCGAACGGAGGTCTCTTGCCGACTCCGAGGCTCGGCGCCGTGGTGGCGTGCCGAGCAGGACGAGTCGGCGGAAGTGCGAGCGCAGATCGATGCTTCGATACGTGAGTCGAAGGGGTTCGTGCAAGGCCCGCCGGATCCACCCCGACCGTGGGCGGGCACCATCGTGGTTCAAAGCGTCGTGCGGCGCCACCACGGTGGCTGAACTCGCGCGCGTGGGCAAGGGGCGAAGAACAATCGCTCGCCGCCTGGCGGAGCGACTCTCGCTGGCATTGCGGGCCAGGCCCGACCCGGGCACAGTCGGGCCACGGTGACGACTCCACCATCCCGCGGCAAGCGCTTCCTCAAGCTGGCCGGCATGACGGCTTCCGTGGCTGGCAATTTGGCCAAGACCAAGGTCATGGGGCTGTTTCAGTCCGAGGAGGAGGCGGCGGCGACCCGCGAGCAAGCCCACCGCGAGTCGGGCAGCCTGATCGCCAAGACCCTCGGCGAGCTCAAGGGCGCGGTGATGAAGGTCGGGCAGATGGCCTCGATCGCCGAGGACGTCCTGCCCAAGGAGCTGGCCGAGGCGCTGGGCAAGCTGCAACGCGAGGCGCCGCCGATGGAGTTCGACGTCATCGCGGCCCAGATCGAGCGCGAGCTGGGCTCGAGCCCCGAGCGGCTGTTCGCCGAGTTCGACCAGCAGCCCTTCGCGGCGGCGTCGATCGGGCAGGTGCATCGAGCAAAGACCGACGACGGCCGCGACGTGGTCGTCAAGGTCCAGTACCCCGGCGTCGAGGAGGCGGTCGACTCGGATCTCGCCCAGCTCAAGCTGGCGCTGCGCGCGAGCGGGATCGTCAGCGTCAGCAAGGAGGCGCTCAACGCATCCTTCAAAGAGGTCCGAGCGCGCCTCCACGAAGAGCTCGACTACTGCAACGAAGCTGACAACGTCCGGCTGTTCCGCGACTTCCACGGATCACGGCACCCCTTCGTGGTGATCCCCGACGTCGTCGGCGAGCGGTCGGCCAAGCGGGTGCTGACGCTGACCTACGAGCCCGGCGACCCGATCGGCAGCTTGGACGCGAAGGGCTACACACAGGCCGAGCGCGATCGCCTGGGCGATCATCTGTGGGAGATGATGTGCAGCCAGGTGTTCGAGCTCGGCCAGATCCACGCCGATCCGAACCCCGGCAACTTCGCGTTTCGCCGCGACGGCAGCTTGGTCGTCTACGACTTCGGCTGCGTCAAGCGCCTGAATCCGGACATCATCACGGCGTACCGCGACGTGATCCTGCGCGGGATCGCCGAAGACTACCAGGGCATCGACGAGGCGCTGCATCGGCTCGGGATCCGTCGACCAGGCGGCCCGCGGCCCGACGACGAGTTCTACAAGCGCTGGCGCGACGCGTTCGCCAGGCCCTTCTTGAGCGCGGACATCGTCGACTACGCCAAGGTCACGATCCACGACGAGGTGATCAAGCTGATCCCGGCCTCGGTCAAGCGGATGACCTCGTTCCAGCCGGCGACCGAGCTGATCTTCCTCGATCGCATGGTCGCTGGTCACTACGGCAACCTCCGCAAGCTCGAGGCGCGAGTGCCCGGGTTGCCGCTCGCGCGTCGCTATCTCGACGTATGGACGGGCCAGTTCGGCACCCCGCCACGGCCCAACTCAGAGCCCGCCCTGGCGTGATTTGTTAAGCTCTCGCCATGCTCGGCCGGCTGTTCTTGCTGTTCACCCTCGTGCCCCTGGCCGAGATTTATCTATTGATTGCGATCGGCGGCTACATTGGAGCGCTGCCGACGTTCGCCCTGGTCGTGGTGACCGGAATGCTCGGAGCCCACCTGGCTCGGCGCGAAGGTCGACGGGCGCTGGCTGGCTATCAAAAGGCGCTCAGCGAGGGGCGCTTGCCCGAAGAGGGCGTGCTGAGCGGGCTGCTGATCTTGCTCGGAGGCGTCTTGCTGATCACGCCTGGCGTGCTGACCGACGTGGCCGGGCTGGCCTTGATGGTCCCGCCCGTCCGACGAGCCGTGGCGCGTCGGCTCGAGCAGCAGATGCAAAAGCGACTGACCGCGGGGATCGATCGCGGCACGATTCGCGTGATCTCGTTCGGTGGATTCTCGCCAGGGGCCGGGCACCCCGAGTCTCCTTTCCGTGGTCGCGGCGAGGTGATCGACGTCGAGGCGCACGAGAATGTAGCGAATGGCGCCGACACGGGATCGACCAAGCTCGTGATCACTAAAGACCGCCGCGGCGAATAGCTGGCTCGCGCAGTCGCTTCGCGGGCGTCGGTCGTTGCGCGCAGATGCTACGGTTTTCTGCGCCGCTGGGTTCGCTAGGATTCCTCCACCAAAGGAGACACGCATCATGAATCTGACGCCCTGGCGCTCCCGTTCCTCGTCCTCCTCCATGGCGCCCTCGATCACGGGCCTACAGAGCGAGATCAATCGCATGTTCGATGATTTCTTCAACGTCCCCACTTGGGGACGCATGGCGGAATCGTCGTATCCGGCCATCGACGTCAAAGAGACCGACAACAGCATCGTCGTGACCGCCGAATTGCCGGGCATCGAAAGCAAGGACGTGATGATCAACGTCCGCGACAATGTCCTCACGATCAAGGGCGAGAAGCGGGCCGAGAAGCGAGAGGAGAAGGACAACTATCACTACGTCGAGCGCAGCTACGGCAGCTTCGCCCGCCAGATCGCGCTGCCCTCCGAGGTCGACAGCGATAAGGCCGAGGCCAAGATGGACAAGGGCGTACTGTCGCTGACGCTGCCCAAGCGGCACGACGGAGGCGGCAAGACCATCTCGGTCAAGGCCTCCTGAAGCCGAGCGCGCGGCTCCGATCAGCCGTGGATCCGGCCGAACACGACCGGTGTCTCGTGCCAACCACGGCTGTTGGTGCCGTGCCAGCCGTAGCCAATACCCTGGCCGGCACCGTCGGTCATGATCAGGATCGTCCCGGTGCCGAAGCCGGTCTCGTCCTCGTCGCGGCTGTCATACTGGTGCGCCCAGCGGGTCGAGTCGAGGATCCGGACTGTATAGGCGCCGGGGATCGAATCGACCGGCTCGGGCTTGGCGAGCACGATGCCGACGTGCCCAGTATTGCCGCCCGGTGGCCAATGCGCGGGGCGGCGCCAAGCAAAGATGTCACCGGGGCGGACGCGCTCGATATGGGCGACCCGCTGCCAGCCCTTTCGCGCGCGATCCGTCGGCGCTTTTTCTATCACTCGAACATAAGTCGACGCGACCGGCCGCTCCCGCTGGGTCGCCGCGAGGGCCTTGGGGCCGACGCGCTCGAGCATCCAATTGATCATGCCCGAGCAGTCGAAGTGGAAGACGCCCTGCTTTCGGCGAACCTTGGTGGTGTGCGAGTAGACGGTGTCGGTGCGCGTGCGGTCGATCGTGTCGGCGAGCTCGAGTAGGCGCCCGGCGGCCTTGGTTGCGGGCTTGGTGAGCTCGACGTCGTGCTCGGGCTCCGTGTCGAGGTCCGGGTCGGCGCGCCGCTCGAAGGGCCGCGGTGGTGGCCGGCTCGCGCTCGACGTCGTGACCGTAGTCGAGCTCGCCGAGGTCTCCGGCGATGCGGCCGCGACCTCACAGCTCGACAGGAGCGCGGACGAGAGCACCAACGAAGCAAAGTTGCGCCGCATGCCGGAGCCGAGACGAGCGACCATGAC
>CBFGLP010001615.1:0-1824 GCA_965649595.1 uncultured Myxococcales bacterium
CGCGGCCGCGAGCTCGCTTTGCGAGCTCGGTGGGCTGGTTCGTGGCTCGCAGCCGTTCGTCTGGGCCCCCGGAGGGGGCCTGGTTCCCAGGATGGACGTCTACTTACGCGCCGTCTACAGACGCGCCCGGGTCTAGCGCTAGCTGACCGCAGGCGGCCTGGATGTCGTCGCCGCGGGGGGTCCGTAACCAGCAGGCGACCTCGGCCGCGCGCAGGATGGCCATGAACGCGGCGGCGCGTTCCGGCGTGGGCCGTCGAAAGGGCGCGTGCGGGTGCGGGTTGAAGGGGATGACGTTGACGTGACAGCGGAACTCTTCGACCAGCGCGACCAGCCGACGCGCGTCCGCGTCGCTGTCGTTGACGTCGCGCAGCAGCACGTACTCGAAGGTCACGTGGCGGCGACGCGAGGTCGGGACCTCGCGGACCGCCGCGAGCAGCTCCTCGATGTTCCAGCGGCGGTTGATCGGCATGACCTGGTCGCGGACCGCGTCGGTCGTCGCGTTGAGGCTGATCGCCAGCCCGACCTCGCGCCCGAGCCCCTCGCGGGCGAAGCGTTGGATCGCGGGGACCAGGCCCGAGGTCGAGACGGTGATCCGTCGGCCGGCGATCGGGTCGCCCTGCTCGTCGGTCAAGATCGCGATCGAGCGCTCGACCTGGTTGAAGTTGTGCAGCGGCTCGCCCATGCCCATGTAGACGATGTTGGTGATCCGCGGCGTCCAGCGCTCGCCCTCTCGTTCGGCCTCGCGAGCGAGCAGCTCGCGGGCGCGCTGGACCTGATCGACGATCTCCCAGGTGTCGAGGTTGCGGCGAAAGCCGAGGCTGGCGGTCGCGCAGAACCGGCAGTCGAGCGCGCAGCCGACCTGCGAGCTGATGCACTGCGTCAGCCCACGCTCGTCGTTGGGGATCAGCACGGACTCGATCGACTCACCGTCGCGGGTGCGCAGCCGGAGCTTGCGGGTGCCGTCGAGCGCTCGCTGGATGGTGTCGACCTCGAGCGTCTCCAGCGTGGCTGCCTCGGCGAGCCGCTCGCGGTCGCGCTTGGACAGGTTGGTCATCGCGGCGAACTCGGTCACGCGATGCTGGTGGATCCACTGGAAGATCTGGTCGGCGCGAAAGCGAGGGAGCGCGAGCGTCCGCTCGACCCAGGAGCGCAGCTCGTCACGCGACATGCCGCGGAGGTTGGGCTTGTCGGAGCGAGGTATCGCGCGCTGCGGGCGGCGGATCTGCCAGGTGGCGGGGGCGGACACGGGGGGAACTTAGCACCACCTCTGAATCTAGGTCGCCTCCTCGGCCGACTCATGCATGTCGTCGAGAGAAAATGTGCACGACGACTCTTGACCGATGAGATGGTGTCGAGTAAATGAATGGCATCGTGTTGATGGCTAGCAAACGCAAGCGCTAGCCCGGGTGGATGGTTGCTCCGTCCGCTCGGGCGTAGAAGCAGTCAATCATTCGGGCCAGTAGCTCAGTTGGTCAGAGCGGCGGATTCTTAACCCGCAGGTCGATGGTTCGAGGCCATCCTGGCTCATCGCATGTCTATGTTCGCATTCCGTCTCAAACGCATCCCCGGCTGACGCAAAGGGCCTGTAGCTCAGTCGGTCAGAGCGGCGGATTTTTAACCCGCGGGTCGAGGGTTCGAACCCCTCCGGGCTCTCTTAGGCCCCCCACAGACGCTGTGCACCCAGCCACGCACGGCCGCTTCGCGGCCGCGAGGTCGCGTAGCGACCTCGGTGGGCTGGTTTCGAGTTTGCAAGCGCTCGTTTGGCCCCCAAGGGGGCTGTTTAGCCCCCCGCAGGCAGGGTGGACTCAGCCACGCACGGCCGCT
>CBFGLP010001616.1:0-7199 GCA_965649595.1 uncultured Myxococcales bacterium
CTCGTCGAGCGCCGAGCTGGTCATCCAGGCCGAGACCAATGCGCAGACCTTCCCCGCCCGGCTCCTGCGCGGCGGTGAGGCGATCGATACCAGCCCCTGGGTGTTCGTCGTCGAGAGGGAGGCCCTCGCCGCTACTGTGAAGGTGAGAGATTCGAGCTTTGGCAGGAGTCGGCACCGTTGGTAGACGAAGACTTTCTCGGCAGCACGATTCCGCTCTCTCGGGGTTTGCGCGGGTCTGTCCGATGGCGCGGGAATTCCTGTTTGGCTACGCGGTCTGATGTCGATCGACCCCTCGGTGTTGCGGTAGCCTGGGCTGGTGACCGAGCCCAGTATCGCATCCCGCACGAAGTCGTTGGTCGAGAGCCTCGCCAGTCGGGACCTGTTGGAACGCCAAGCATACCTCTCGGAGATCGCCGGCTTGGGGGATGAAGCCATTCCGGTGATCCTCGACGACAACTCCGACCTCACCCATGCCGAGACGGCGCTGCGCGAGGTCATCCGCGGCCTCCCGGACGCCAATCGAGAACGAGCCTGCACTCATCTCGTTCGCACGCTTCGTCGCGATCGTCGCGTGGAAGTCCGGCTGATCGCTATCACGCTGCTCGGTGACCTATTGCCTGACCTTTCGGGCTACATCGACAGGGCCATCGAGATCTCGCTCGACGCTAGTGAGTCGTCCGAGCTCCGCACGCTAGCTCTCCGGGCGCTTCGTTCTGCAGCCCTCGACGCCACTCACATGAGCGAGCTCGGTAAGCTCCTGCACGTCGACATCCTGGGCTCGAGCTGTCCCGTCCCGCTCCGCGAGGCTGCGTTTCGTTGCTTCGAGGCTCATGCGGCCAAGATTGCGGTCGAGACGACCATGAATCGACTCGACCCCTTCCTCACTCACCCCGATCCCAGCATTCGCGGCCACGCTCTCGCGCTGCTCGGCGATATCGGCGATATCGACGCAATCGAGCGAATGTGCATGCTGCCGAACACCCAAGAGGAAATCGAGCTCATCCAAAAGTCGATCGGTCGCATTCTCCAACGCCCCGCGAACCTCCTCTCGCTCCGTTGGGAGCACTTCGAGCAGTTCGTGGCGCACCTCTTGCGAAAGATGGGCCATGAGAATGTCGAAACAACCCGTCCAGTGGGGGACGACGGTGTCGATGTCGTCAGCTACAAACACCGAGACAATCTCAAGGGTCCCGCGCGAGAACGGTGGATCGTACAGTGCAAGCGCTGGACAACGAAGAACGTGGATGTCGTCGATCTCGAGAAGCTGATCGTCACCACCCGAGAAAAGGATGGCAAACATGCCCTGCTGATCACCACTTCCGGGTTCACGCACCGGGCCATCGAATTCGGAAAACGAAATGAGGCGATGATCGAGCTGGTCACTGGAAACGAGCTTCTTCGCATCCTGGACCAACACTTTGGTTCGGGCCGGTACACGATCCGCGTCCGTGAGTGACACGGATACGCCTTCATTGTTGGCTCTTTCGCAGCCGCCTGTCGACGGGCGACCGCTCATCGACTTGGCGGTTATGAGGGCGAAGAGCCGACGGCTGCTTCGTCCCTGCAGGCCGCGACGAGCTGTCCGACGGGGATCGCCACATCGCTCGACGCGGCCCGAGGCGCAGCTCGGCGTTCTCAGATCTTTAGCGGTCGAGATGGCGGAACCGTCACACCGAGATTGAACAATCCGCGACCAAGGTCGCTGCTGTCACGCTAATGCGCTCCTCCCGAAAAGCCACACACCACACTGCGAGGAGCTAAATTGAAATCGGCGCCCGGTGGGGCGCCGACTTGCTAACTAGAGCGGGAAACGGGATTCGAACCCGCGACATTCAGCTTGGGAAGCTGACACTCTACCAACTGAGTTATTCCCGCGCTCGGCCTTCTTCTCTACCACCCCCCCGAGCCCAACGCAACCCCCTCCCCCACCCCGCGCAAACGCCGTCCCCTGGACGGTCTACCCTACACCCGTGCAGCTACCCCCGACCGCCCCGCTCGCGCTGTGGCCTTCGCTGCTCGCGGTCCAGGGCCCCGGCGAGGCCAGCGACGGGCATGAGCACCACACCTTCCATTTGGTGCTCGCCCGCTCCGGTCACCTGACCGTCTGCGTCCGCGACGGCCAGCCCCGCACGGCCGCGGCGGTGTTGACCCGCCCCGATGTGCCGCACGCGATCTCCTGCCCTTCCAGCTCGGTCCTGCTGCTCTTCGTCGACCCCGAGAGCGAGTCGGGTGATCGCCTCCACGCGGCGCTCGGCACCGACGAGCTGCGCCTGTTCGACACCGCCGAGCGCACTGCTCTATTGGGAGACCTCCCCGATCACCCCAGCTCTGCGCAGCTCGACGTCTGGATGCGCGGGGCGATCGATCGCCTGGCCGGACCCACGCCGGTCCGTCGCACGATGCACCCGCGCGTGCGCAGGCTGTTGCGGCTGCTTCGCGAGCTCCCGTCCGACGCCGACAGCTCGCTCGAGACCCTCGCTGCGCAGGTCGACCTCTCCCCCTCCCGCTTGCTGCACGTGTTCACCGAGTCGGTCGGTGTCCCGCTGCGGACCTACCTGCGCTGGCTTCGGGTCCAGCGGGCGGCGGCGTCGATCGTGCAGGGCATGCCGCTCACGCAGGCGGCCGCGGAGGCTGGGTTCGCGGACGCGGCTCACATGAGCCGGACCTTCAAGCAGATGTTCGGGCTGGCTCCCTCGGCGCTGCAGCGACGCAGCCAGTTCGTTCAAGCCAGCGCGGGGGCGGGTCCGCAGACTCGTGGCCATGCAGACGAAGCGAGCGAGTGAAGGGTCGTTGCTCTCGCGGCAGCTGGCCGATTATCCGCGGGTACACCATCGGCGCCGCAACCTGCTGCTGCACGCGATCAGCAACCCGCTGTTCCTGCTGGGCAACCTGGCGATCATCGTGGGGCCGCTGATCGGCGCGTGGTCGGCGATGTGGCTGGGGCTGGCGATGCCGGTGGCGATCGCCATTCAGGGCGCCGGGCACAAAGCCGAGCCGGAGCGACCGCTGCCATTCTCGAGCCCGGGCGAGCTCGTGCAGCGGCTGTTCGTCGAGCAATGGATCACCTTCCCGCGCTTCGTGATCGGCGGTGGATTTGCTCGCGCTTGGCGGGCGCAGAGCTGATCAGCGAAGCAGGGTTTTGGCGCGCTCGGTCCACTCGGGTCGCAGCGAGCGAGCGCGCAGGAGCTCGAGCGCGTGGCTAGCGAGCTCGCGCGAGCGAGCGGGGTCGCGGGTCGCCAGGTGCTCGGCGAGCTCGAGCTCCACGAGCATGCCGTGGACAGGCGAGCCCTGCTCGCCGCTGGCCAAGGCGAGCGCACGCTCGAGCTCGACTCCGACTCGATCGGGTTGATCGATCCGCGCGAGGCGAGCGAGCTCGAGGTGAAGCTCCCACGCGAATGGGTGGGGCTCGCTGCCAGGCGGCTCGAGCTGAGCCGAGGCGAGCGCCAACTGCTCGCGGGCCTCGGACACGCGACCGAGCCCCCGCAGCACCCTCGCCTTTTGCACGCGCATGCGGGCGGTGTCCGAGTGGGCATCGCCGGAGATCGCCAGCAAGGCTTCGAGCGCCTGATCGACCCAGGGGAGCGCCTGCACGAGCTCGCCAGCGCGCTCACGCGTCACCGCAGCCGAGGAGAAGGCCTCGACGCGGCGGAGGTCCGTGGGGCCGAGCAGCTCGCGGAGCCGCGCGACGGCCTCGATGTGTGGGGCGAGCTCGTCGTCGCGGCCCATCCACCACAGCACATCGATCAGCTCGACGTGGACGGAGATTCGGCGCGCATCGTCGGCGTCGTATCCGGCCAGCGCTCGCTCGAGCAGGGGCAAGGCCTCGTCTTGCCGGCCGCGAAGGCTCAGCAACGAGGCGAGGTTTCGCTGGACGCCGGCGAGGTCGGGGTGGTCGGAGCCGACCGAGGCCTCGAGGATCCGCGCGGCCTCGCGGGTGTGCTCGATCGCGAGGTCGAAGCGACCGAGCAGCATGTGCAGCGCTCCGAGGTTTTGGTGGAGCATGCCGCGGAGCTTGTGGTTGCGATCGAGCAGCGGGTCGAGGATCGCCAGCGCGCCGAGCAGCAGGTCGCGGGCCTGATCGAGCTCGCCGCGACGGAAGTACACCATACCCAGGTTGATCATCGCCCTGGCGACGTCGGGGTGGTTGGGGCCGTAGGCCTCGGTCCACAGCGCGAGCGCGTGGCGATAGCGATCGACGGCGGCCTGGAAGTCGCGGCCGGAGGCGAGCTCGATGTTGGCGAGCGAGAACTCGATCTTGGCTTCGAGGGCCTTCGCGTCGGCGAGCTCGGGGGTGCGCTGGAGCAGCGCGGCGCCGTGCTCGAACTGGCTGCGGGCGGC
Source organism: uncultured Myxococcales bacterium (assembly GCA_965649595.1). Classification (GTDB taxonomy): domain Bacteria; phylum Myxococcota_A; class Polyangia; order Nannocystales; family Nannocystaceae; genus Plesiocystis. Next base: position 4,339 of record CBFGLP010001616.1, read on the forward strand.
GTCCCAGCGCTGCTGGAGCTGGTGGAGGTTGCCGCGGTAGAGCGCGAGGCGGATCGCCAGCCGAGCTCGCGGCTCGGCGCGGACGTGAGGCTCGAGCAGGATCGCCAGCTCCTCGGCGACGGCATGGTCGCCCCGGTCCGTGTAGAGACCGACGAGCTCGACCTCGATCTCGACTTCGAGGGGACCATCACCAGCCGTGACAGCGGCGACCTGGGCAGCCCGCAGGGCCGCGAGCGCGTCGTCGTAGCGGCTCATCAGGCGCAGCGCGAGCGCCCGCTGCAGCTCCGCGCGAGCGAGCGAGGAGCTGTCGTCGAGCTCGCGGGCGCGCTCGACCGCTTGCTCGGCGAGAGCGAGGCCGCGATCCCAGCGGCCGAGATCGATCGCCGCGTGGGCGCGAGCGAGCGTCCGCTCGAGCGCGAGCACGGAGTCACGTCGCTGGTCCTCGGGCGCGGAGCCGTCGCTAGGCTCGCTCGCACGAGCGAGGCAAGCCTGTGGTGAGTCGAGCTGGGCGATCGAGTCGCGCGCCCGCGCGACAACCTCGGCGTCGGCCTCGGTGAAAGTCGCGGTCAAGCCGGCGACGCGCTGCAGCTGGCGATCGAGGCAGAGCAGCTGCTCGCTCATCTGCTCGACCGACTGCTCGGCCTCGACCAGGCTGGCGCGACAGATCTCGGTGCGCGTGTCGGACCAGCCGCGCAGGTGCTGGTCGAGCATCGGCACGATCGCGGCGAGCGTCGGTTCGGCGAACTCGGCCTCGGTGGCACGAAAGCCGCGGGCGACCTCGGCCTTGCGCTGCTCGTCCCAGACCTCGGCGAACGCGTCCTCGGGCAAGGCGCAGGGATCCTCGGCGCTGCCAGTCGAGATCGATCCGCGCGCGAGGCCGAAGCCGAGCCCGAGCAGGCTGACGAGGGTCGAGGCAGCGATGGTTCGTCGACGCCAGCGAAGCCGCGGATCATCGGCCAGCGCGTCGAGCAGCTGCTGCATGTCGGGGAAGCGCTCGGCCGGCTCACTGGCGAGGCCACGGCGGAGCAGGGCGTCGAGCTGGGGTGGCAGCCCGCTGCGGCGAGGGACGGGAGGCGGGCCACGGCGCTTGGCGGCGAGCAGCTCGGCCTCGCCTTCGCCCTCGGCGGCCTCGAAGGGTCGAGCGCCGTAGAGCGCCTCCCACAAGGCGGTGCAAAAGGCGTACTGGTCGGCCCGTCCATCCGCGGCGCGGCCCTCGTGCTGCTCGGGGGCCATGTACGCGGGGGTGCCAGCGACCCTCGCGTGGCCGTCGTCACCGCGGCGAGAGATCCGACGACCGACCCGCGCGAGCCCAAAGTCGAGCACGCGGACGCGACCGTCGGCGCCGAACATGACGTTGCCGGGCTTGAAGTCGAGGTGCACGAAGCCCCGCTCGTGCGCGGCGAGCAGGCCTCGGCCGGCCTGCGCGAACACGTCGAGCACGTCCACGGGGGAGCGACGAGCCTCGCTCGCCCACTCGGCGAGGGTCGGCCCGTCGAGGTGCTCCATCACGATGAACACGCCGGTCAGCTCGAAGCCCGACTGCTCGCTGGTCAGGCGCAGCGCGTCCTCAATCCGCCCGACGTCGTGGATCGCTACGACGTTGGGGTGCGAGAGCTGGGCGAGCAGCTGGGCCTCGCGCAGCAAGGTCGCGCGCGAGACCTCGGTCGCGTGCAGCTCGGCGTCGCGCGCCGAGTTCTCGAGCGAGGGGCTCGTGTCGCCCGGCGCGAGCTCGGTCCGCCGTCGACGCGCCTGAACGATCTTGATCGCGACCTTGCGATCGAGCTCCGGATCGTAGGCGGCCCAGACCGTGCCGAACGCCCCCCGACCGAGCCGAACGAGCAGCACGTAGCGTCCGAGTCGCTCGGCGTTGCTCACGAGGTTGTCGCTCGACGAGCTGTCGCCGTAATCGAAGACCGATCCGCGGCTCTCGACGATCCGCGTCTCGACGTCGGCCAAGCTCATTGCGCGATGGTAGCAAGGCGAGCTGACGCGAAGCTCTGGACGAGCACCCATGCGCGCGCTGGCGAGCCGAGCGTGCGTGAGTCAGGTAGCCCAACCCTACACCCCACCCGACGCCATGCCGGGTTCGAAAGCCGTACCATCCCGACCATGGACTACGTCGGACGGATCTTTCGACCCCCGAGCGAAGCCCACAGCTTGCTGCTGCAAGTCACGATCGGCTGCAGCCACAACCGGTGCGTGTACTGCGACATGTACCGAGACAAGCAATTCCGGCCCAAGCCATGGGAGACGATCGAGCACGATCTGCGCGAAGCCGCTGCACTGGGTGCCCGAGGGTTACGCAGCGATCGCGTGTTCTTGTGCGACGGCGACGCGCTGATCCTCTCGACCAAGCGGCTGCTCGAGATCCTCGCGGGGATCCGTCGCTACCTGCCCTGGGTCACGCGCGTCGGGACCTACGGGGACACCCGCAGCGTCGGTCGCAAGTCGGTCGAGGAGCTCCGCGAGCTACGCGATGCCGGGCTCGGGATCGTCTATCACGGGATGGAGAGCGGGTCGGATGCCGTGCTCGAGATGATCGACAAGGGCGGCACGGTGGACGAGTTGGTCGCGACCGCGGGCAAGCTGCGCGAAGCTGGGCTCACGCACTCGGTGATCGTGCTGCTCGGGATCGGCGGCGTCGCGCTGAGCGAGCGCCACGCGAGCGAGACCGCGGCGACGCTGAGCGTCATGGATCCACCTTACGTGGGTGCCCTGACCACGACGGTGCTGCCGGGCACGCCTTTGTTCGAGATGCAGGCCCGCGGCGAGTTCGATCTGCCCAGCAAGTTCCGCATGCTCGAGGAGCTGCGCACGATCGTCGCGCAGAGTAGCTTCAGCGACTGTCGCTTCTCGAGCAA
>CBFGLP010001617.1:0-1832 GCA_965649595.1 uncultured Myxococcales bacterium
ATCGGCGAGCTCGCGGCCGCTGGCGGGGGGAGCTACGACGTCCCGTCTGCGATGCGGGCGGAGGTCGTGTCGCGGCTCGGCGCCGTGTTCGTCGAGTACGAGCGGACCCGCAGCCACAAATTTCTCCGCCAGCAGGCCACACCGGGCACGATCGTGCCGCCCAGGTTCGTGTTCGTCCAGGGCCGCGATCGCTTCATCCTCGGCGGCGGGCTGGGCTACGCGCCGCCGATCCCCTTCTCGCCCGAGGACGACCGCACAATCCATGTGTTGTTGGCCGACCAGTGCTACGGGTCCGACGTGAGCATCGACGCCCAGCAGGTGTTCTTCACCCAGGCGCGCGATCACTTCCACACGACCAAGTACTTCGTGCCGATGCGGATCTCGGGTGCCGTCTGGGAGGCAGAGATCGCCAACCCCGACGCCTACGAGGCCGACCCGATCTTGCAATGGAGCGCCGCCGCTCGGCCAGTTGCGCTCGGCGGCGAGTACACCATCAAGGTCACGGAGCTCAACCAGAACAAGTCGGTGGTCGTGACCTTCGAGACCGACGACGGCAACGTCGCCACGACGCTCGAGGGTGGGGAAGAGGACAAGCTCAACGACTTCGTCGACGATCTGCTCAAAGAAGACGAGCTCGACAAGCACTCGGGCACGCTGCGCTTGCAGATCGCCTATCCGCAGGCCGGCGAGGAGAGCCCGCCCCGGCACCAGACGCGTCACGATCACGTCCAGACCCTGATCCAAGATCAAGTCGGCCGGTCGGCGGTCAAGATCTTCACGCACCCGGGACTCGATGGTTGGGGCATCGCGCGCTATGGCGACATGGACGACAGTTGGTTCCTCCAACAGGACGACCGGATCGTGACGATCACCTTGCCGACCAGCAACCCCGGCGAGACCCCGAAGCCGGGCGACTTCGTGGGCGCAGCTGAGACCGCCACGCAGTGCCGAATCAAGCTCGAGTTCTCGATCGAAGGCTGTACGAAGATTCAAGGCCAGAACTCGGGGGTCAGGCAGCTCTTGGTCCTCAAGGGCCCTCCGATGACCGCCGGCGCGCTCGCGTCGACGATGTGTCACGAGCTCGGCCACGCGATGGGCATGACGATCATGGCTGGGCGCTCGAAGATCCCGCCGGGCACCGATGCGGCCAACCACGTCGACGCCGGTGGCGTTTATTACATCAACGGGACCTCGCCCTTCACCGATGGCAAGCGCGACCTCGGCATCGGTCCGCACTGCGCGAGCGGAGTCTCGGGAGGCAAGCTCGTCGATCCCAAGTTCGAGAGCGAGTCCGGTACGTGCATCATGTTTCACTCGGGCGGCAATGAGGACAATCAGGCGAGCTTTTGTGCCGTGTGCAAGGACTACATCAAGGCCCGCAAGCTGACCGACCTGCGCTCCAACTGGGCGACGCGGGCGGACTCGGACTATTGACCGCATGACCTCCGACGACATCGACTTCGGCCTCGGCGACGAGGAGTATTGGACGGCCCCGCGCAGCACGGGCATGGCGGTCGCGCGGCAACTTTGGGCCAAGCGCCGCGACGTCACGGTCGTTGGTGCGCCGAGCTTCGTGCCGCTCGACATCCACGAGACGCTGCCGGTCGTGGTCTATCGGGCAGCCAGCTTCGAGCAGGTGTTGGCGCTCGACTTCGACGAGCGGGCGGTGATCACCGCCGTCAACTTGGTCAGCAAGCGCGTCTACGTCGGGCGCCTCGTGGTCGTCGAGGCGCCCGAGCCCACGCCGCGGGTGCCGGGGCCTCCGCCGGTCGGCAACACCTCGGTCTCGGCGGTCGTGGATGCTCGCGCGCGCTTGGGCCTGCCCTGGGAGC
>CBFGLP010001618.1:0-5359 GCA_965649595.1 uncultured Myxococcales bacterium
AACAGCACGCAGGTGCTGCGATCGGTCCAATCGATCACCTTGCTCATCACCTCGGCTCCGACGACCCCGAGCCGCTTGCCCTTCTGTAGCAGGCTCGACGCGATCTCGAGCGCATACAGCCAACCGGTACATCCCGCGCTCACGTCGAACACCGGCATCCCGCGGATGCCCAGCTCCTTTTGCAGCCAGCACGCGGTCGAGGGAAAGAGCGTGTCGGGGGTCGAGGTCGCGAGCACGATGCCATCGAGCTCGTCCGGATCGATCCCGGCCTGTGCACACGCGGCCTGCAGCGCGCGGGCGCCCAGCTTCGAGGTCGTGGTCTCGGGCTTGGCGATCCGCCGCTCCTTGATGCCGGTCCGCTCGGTGATCCAAGCGTCCGAGGTATCGACCATTCGCTCGAGATCCTGGTTGGTCAGGATCTTGTCGGGAAAAGCAGTGCCTGTACCGAGTATCTCGAATCGCTTCACGGGAGCCCCCTCGTATGGCGAGCTCGCTGGCCCACGCTTTGGCACCATAAACGGGGTGATCGGAGTTGACTAGGTGGTGCTCTGCGACCGTGCTCTCGTGAATTCGTCTGCACGGTGATCGGTCACTCACCAGGTTGCGGGACCGTGGAAGCCCAGCACGTGCGAGCGAAGATGCATGCACACCGCTCCTGCGAGCGAGTGAATGGTCCTCGTCGAGGCTCGGACACACGGTGTCAGCCACGTTCGCTTCGCGAAGGCTGTTCTCGTGCGAGCAGTTGCGTGTGCTTCGCGACGCACCATCGATTCACCGGCAGCAGCCGAGAGATCACCATGGCGATTCACGAAGTGGTGCTCGCCAAGCTGACCATCGCCGATCGAGCGCGATGACAATTCGGCGGTCCTCGTAACCATCGATCGCGCTACCAGGCCTCCTGGGCGTGCTCTGGCGGCCGATCAGATGGGCACACCAGTTGCACCGAGGGCGGGCATGCACGCATCGAGCAGCACGCGTCTCCGAACTGCCTTCGTCCCTTGGCTCGCCGCGCTGATCATCGGCGCCAGCGCCCACGCAGGTTGGTTGATCCACGAGTATCGCAGCGCAGCCTCGCACCTCCCGGTCATCGAGACCCGCGTCAGGATCGATGTCGAGGTGCCGGCCGAGCTCGACAGCGCGACCAAGCGCAGCGACGATGAAGCCGCCCGGCTGCTCGAGCGCGCGCGAGCCCGGGAAGCGCGGCGGGCTCGGGCGGTCGAGCGAGCCCAGCAGCTGCGAGCTCGTGCGAGCGACGACTTGGCACCCGCACCTCGGCCCGCCTGTCGGCAGCTCGCCTTCGAGGCGCCCGTCGAGCAGCAGGAGCTCGCCGCGTGGATCGAGCAGACCGGCAGCCACGAGTACCAGGTCGATCGGCGGCTCTTCGAGCAGATCGACGCAGCGATCGAGCATGAGTCTGATCCGATCGTGCGGCTCGCTCAGCTGATCGGGCTGCGCGGCGCGATGCTACAGCTCGGGCAGGCGCAGGGGACCATGTCGAGCGGGAAGGTCGAGCTGCGCAACATCCGGGCATTCACGCCGCTGTGGCAGCTCGGATTGCGCAACGGAGATCGGCCGCTCGCGCTCGTCGACGAGGAGGGGACCAACGAGACCTACATCCTGGCGGTCAAGCGGAGCGGGCAGACCGTGGTGTTGACGTACCGGCTGGTCTGAGCGGGCGCACGCCGCTGGTGCCAACCGGCAGAGCCCGCTGCGCGACCACGGCCGCGCGAATCCACAGGTCTCGTAACGCTCATCGCCTGCCAGACGAATATCCTCCGATGCAGCGTAAGCTCGCAGCACCGGCGCGATGACCCTCGCTACGATCGTCTTCTTCACAGTCTTCCTGCTCAGCTGGCTCGGCTTGCATGCCGCCGTCGCGCATCGGCTGATCCATCAGGGCTCGCCCACGCCCGCGTGGGGGCGCCGAATGATCTGGGGAGTGATCGTGGTGATCGCCGTGATCCCGCTCGTGGCCTTCTTTGGCCGTCGACTGGAGTTTGGCAACCAGGTGCTCGAGTGGCTGGGCTTCCTGCTCATGGGCGTGTCGTCGCTCTTGATCAGCTTCACGCTCGTGATCGAGATCCCGCGGCTGCTCGTGCGCGGCTGGCTTCGCCTGCGCAAGGCTTGGCGTGCACGCTTCGACGTGAACGGTCAGGCATCCGCGGTCGCAGCGGCGTCCAACGGTCGCGGGCAGCCCCTCCAGACCGATGCTCCGCAATCGCCGAGCCGTCGGGCCTTCTTCGCCGACATCGCCAACTACGGCATCGTCGGTGGCGCCGCCGGCTTGAGCGTCTACGGCTTCGTCGAGGCCCGCCGAGTCCCGCGGGTGACCGAGGTCGAGGTTCCAGTCGCTGGCCTTCACCCCGACCTCGACGGCCTGCGCATCGTCCAGCTCAGCGACGTCCACGTTGGCCCGACGATCCGCGGCACCTGGCTGGACAAGGTGGTCGAGATCGTCAATGGGCTCGAGCCGGACGTCGTCGCGCTGACCGGCGACTTCGTCGACGGCTTCGTGCCGGACCTCGAGCCCGAGCTTGCCGCGCTCGGGCGGATCCGGGCGACCCACGGCGCCTTCTTCGTGACCGGCAACCACGAGTACTACTGGGACGGTCCAGCCTGGTGTCGGGCGATCGCGCAGCTCGGTCCGCGGGTGTTGGTAGACGAGCACGCCCTGCTCGAGCATGGCGGGGCGAAGCTGTTGGTCGCCGGGGTGCCGGACCTGCACGCGGAGCGCTACGTGCCGGAGCATCGATCGGATCCGATCAAAGCCCGCGAGGGGGCGCCGAAGGTCGACTTTTCGCTGCTCTTGGCTCACCAGCCGCGCAGCGTGTTCGCGGCGGCCAAGGCCGGGTTCGACTTGCAGTTGTCTGGGCACACGCACTCGGGGCAGTTCTTTCCGATGAGCGTGCTGATCCACCTGTTTCATCCCTATGTGAAGGGGCTGAATCGGCACGAGGACATGTGGATTTACGTGAATCAGGGGACCGGGTATTGGGGGCCGCCGAATCGGGCGGGGGTGCCTTCGGAGATTACCTGCTTGACGTTGCGGCGGGCCTAGGTTGGGCGTCCGTGGCCCTTTTCGATCATGATCGAAAAGACGCCTGCGCTCCGCTCGAAGTCTTCCAATTTCGTGATGATGGTGTACGCGTTTATACGTAGAAACGCCGCTTGAAGACAATGTCGATCACGGGACCCGATTTCTCGGACCATCAGTTTTCACTGGAATCGGTGGTCAGCATTGTCTTCAGGTGGCGCTGCAACGTGTAAACGCGTGCATGATGGTTAACAGTATAAACGAGTGCCGAATTCAACCGAGCACAGGGATTCGTTGGGCTCATCGGGATCCTCGTGTAATCCCAACAGGCTTTGTGCGGCAGCTCCGGTTACCAGCTAATCTTCAGCCCCATCACGTCGCGCATGTGCAGCAGCGCCTCCGCGTTGCCCTTCGCGTCATCGACCGGGTGATGGGTATGCTTGGTCTTTCGCAGGTGCTTGAAGTTGTCGAACATGCTCTTGGTCAGCCCTTTGTAAAGCGACCCGAGGTTCGTGGACGAGTGCCCGAACGGGTTCGCGCCCAGGAAATGGTGCAGGTACCAGTTCACGAACCCCCAGTCGAAGCCGTTGTTGTCCGACACGAAGCGCGGCTGCTTACCCTTGCTCTGCGCCCGCAACCAGTCCACGAGCCTCTGCAGCTCACCCGCGGGCTCGGGGAATGCGAGCGTCTCTTCGCGGGAAAAGCCGCTGACGGCGAGCGCCTCGGGGACGAAGCGCTCGGAGATCGGTCGCAATTGGGCATAGAAGGTCCGCTCGAGGCTCGGCTCGACGATCACCGCGCCCAGGGAGATCATCGAATAGTCGCCCGGGATCGGTCCGTCCGCTTCGACGTCCACCATCACCCAGGTCATCGCGCGCTCCTGCGCCGTAGACCCAGCAGAGCCAGGATAGCGAGGCCACCGAGCGCGGCGGGGGCCTCGTCGCCCGCCGTACACGCGCAGCCGGCTTCGTCCGCCGCCGGCTCGCCCTCGCCGGTGTCCTCGCTGCCGACGTCGTCGCCGTTCGAATCGTTGCCCGACTCCGTGGAATCACCCGTGCCGGCAGAATCGCTCGAGTCCGTCGAGTCGCCGGTGTCCGCCGAATCGCCGGTGTCCGCCGAATCGCTCGTCTCCCCGTCGCTCGACCCACCCGAGCCTGCAATCAGTTGCACATCGATGCAATGATAATAAATGTCGTTGCCGTCCCCGAAGGGCGGCTTATCGGTCATGATCTGCAAGACCTGAATCGTGCATTGATCGCACTCGATGTCGGGCAGCGTCAGCTCGACCTCGTAGTCGTGCACGCCGTCCTCGTCGGCGATCCCGTCGAGCAGCACCGTATCGTCGTTGAACAGGTCGTCGGCGCTCGTGGGGCTGACGAAGTCGTCGTCGCCTTGATCGTCGAAGGCGACCCGGTAGTGACCCGGGTGGTCGATGAACTCGTGCCAGGCGATCGTGATCGTCTCGCCGGGCTCGTAGACATATACGTTGGAGCCGGGTCCGGTCCCGCCCGCCATGCCGCAGGGCGGCGCTTTTTGGAGGTCTGCGCCGTAGCGGGTCATGTGCGAGGTGAGCTCGATGTGCGCGTCGGCGCTGCGCGAGGCGAGCGAGCCGAGCAAGGTGGCTACGACGATCGAGGCAGCGCGAGACGAGCTGAGACGCATGGACGCAGGCTCGCAGCAGCCGGTGCTCGCAGTCAATCGAAGGACGAGGCCGGCGTCCATGCGTCGTACTTGCTCGCGGGCTCGGGCCCGGCGAACACCTGGATCGCGACCAACTCCTCGTCGCCGTTCTGATAGCTGACCTCGGCGTCGGCAGGCATGTACACGGTGGTGCCTGGCTCGATCGTGTGCTGGGTCCCGTCGATCGTCATCGTGCCGCGGCCCTCGAGCACGTGGATGAACTCTTCGGTCGGATCGCGATGGACGGGCACCGCACCACCGGGATCCATTCGAAGCCGGCCGAGGTACGCGTTGCGCCCACGCGCCAGATGGACGATCTCGGCCTTGCCGTTGGGCGAGGTCGCTCGCGAAGCATCTTTTAGCGCGATCACGGTGGCGACTTCGCGCGGCGCGTTGGTGCTCGTCGCGGGAGCCTCCGTCGTGGGGGCGGCCGAACCCTGCACGGCAACTGTGGCGCAGGCACCGAGGATGAACATGCCGAGGAGCGAGAAGGGCGAGGAGCGCATGACGCCAGGATGGCGCATGGCCATGGTGCTTCGCGGGATGATTGCCTCGTGTCGGGGGCCACGCGAGAAGCGCGTGGCGACGCATTAGCTGTGTGTGAGTTTGATTGTTTAGAGGGCACCGAGCGCACCCGAAACTCCT
>CBFGLP010001619.1:0-2984 GCA_965649595.1 uncultured Myxococcales bacterium
CGAAGATCGACACCGTCACCGGGGTCGAGCTCGGCCGCTACATCGTGCGACCCGACAGCGCGGGCAGCCCGTCGCGGACCTCGGTCAACAATCGCGGCGACGTGGCGGTCGCCAATCGCCTCGGCGGCGTGACCATGGTCCGCGCCAACGAGGACGACTGCGTCGACTCCAATGGCGTGCCCGGAATTCAGACCAGCACCGGCCCGACCGACGTGCTCGCTTGGGGTCAGGACGAGTGCGTTGGCTGGCACACCGCGATCCCCCACGGCGACAACCGTCCGATCGCGTGGACGGCAGGCTTCACGGATCCCGACACCTGCCAGCACTTCGAGCGCGACGTGTGGACGGCGTGGTCCGACGTCGCGCTCGGCACCGCGGTCGTCGCCCTGCTCGACGGCAACACTGGCGAGATCATCCAGCAGGTCCCGATCCCCGAGCTGCCCGAGGCCTGGCCCGGATGGTTCGGGTTCTACGGCGGCGCCGTCGACAAGGACGACAACTTCTGGGCCTCGCAGCTGCAAGGCGGCCTGCTCGTCAAGGTCAACCGCAGCGACTTCAGCGTCACGACCTACCCCGTCCCGGCCGAGGGCGGCTACGGCATGACCGTCACGCCCGAGGGCTACGTGTGGCTGTGCGGCCGCTACACCCACCGGCTCGAGCCCAACTCCGGCACCTGGACCTCCGTCAACCACTTCGCCGATCCCGACTCGATCCACACGGGCGGCTGCATGGGCGACGGCGATGGCCTGCTGTGGCGCGGCGCCTACGGCCAGATCATGGCGATCGACACCGAGACCCTCGCGGTAGCGAAGCAGATCCCCGTGACCCAGGCCGACGACGACTTCATTTGGGGCGTGGCCGTCGACTTCGACGGGTTCGTGTGGGCCGTCCCGCGCAACGGGTCGCGGGCCTACAAGGTCTCGCCCGACACCGACGCGGTGGTGCTGACGGTCCCGGGCTTGGTCTCGGCCTACACGTATTCGGACATGACCGGCTTCGCGCTCTCGGGCGTGGGCGGGATCCTCTGAGCAAGCGCTCAGCGCCCAACGAGCTCGCGCACGATCTCACCGCCGCGGGTCCACAGCAGCGACCCGCCCTCGTCGGGCAACGCGTGCCGGATCGCGCTCGGAAACCGCCTGCTCGCGGTCTCACCGAAGTCGGGCGAGTGGACCAAGCTGGCGTCGAGCAGCCCGTACCAGAGGCTCACGGGCACCTGGACCTGCTCTGGCTGCGTCGACCAGCGGCGCATCGCCAGGGTTAGGTCGCGCACGTAGCCGCTCGACCCGCGAGCAAAGCCCTCGCTGAGGCTGCGGCGAAATGCGGCCGCGAATTCTGGCTGCTCGTAGAGCGCTCGATCGATCGGAGCGCTCATGCCCAGGATCAACGCCCATAGACCGTCCGCGTCCGCCCGCGCAGCGAACGATCGCTCGAACGCGACTGGATCGGCAGCGATCGCGTCGACCATTCCGGCGACCTCCGGATGCAGCAAGCCCCGCACGTGCGGGTGCGCGAGCTCGTCTTGGCCAGCGACGATCGCCAGCGCGGACACGAGCCCTGCCCCCGCGAGCGCGACCGCAAAGGGGGCCCCTTGCGAGAACCCGACCACCGGAACCATACCGATGCCCTCGGCACGCAGGACCGCCTCGACGTCCCGGGCGTAGCTGTCGAGCGTCTTGTTTGGGTCGGGATCCGAGCGGCCGAGGCCCGCACGATCGACGCAGATCAGCCGGACATCGAGCTCGGCGATCGCATCGGTAGCGAGCCCGAGCGAGCTGCTCATGCCCGCGCCCGTGCAAAACAGCACCGGCAGTCCAGCACGACTCCCCCACTCTGCCCAGCCGACGCGGCGCCCCTCGTGAACGAGGTGGCCGCTGCGATCGGGCGCTCCGAATCGTCCCTGCACGGACCAACCCTACGCGGCACCAACTCGTACGTCACGCTCGAGTAAAGCGCTCGGCGACCTCCAGCAGCGCATCGAGCCGCAGCGGCTTCTCCAGCCAACCCGCTGCACCGAGCTGGGCCGAGCTCTCGCACAGGTTCGCGTCGGCGCTCAGGAGCACGACCGGAATGTCGGCGAGCGCGGGGTCTCGCAGCTGCACCTTGCGGAACTGGGCGCCGTTCATGCGCGGCATCATCAGGTCGAGCAGGATGCAGCGCGGCTTCGGGTCGGCGGCACGGAGGAACTCGAGCGCCGCCACACCGTCGGCCACCCCAGCCGCGCCATAGCCTTCGGCCTCGAGCAGCTCGATGATGGTCTCGCGGATGTCCTGGTCGTCCTCGACCAGCAAGATCATCGGGTGCTCGGCGATCATGGGACCTCGTCGCAGCCGAGCGCCACGCGAGGCAGCCGAACGATGAAGGTCGCTCCGCTCCCGGGCGCGCTGCTGACCTCGATCACGCCTCCGTGCGCGACGACGATCTCGCGCGAGATGTAGAGGCCAAGCCCGAGGCCGCTGTAGTGGTGGGACGAGACGGCCCGCTCGAAGCGCTCGAAGATCCGCGCCTGGTCGGCTCGAGCGATGCCCATGCCACGATCGCGGACGCTGATCTCGACCTGGTCGCCGACCGAGCAGGTCGCGATCTCGATCGGCCAGCCGGCCCCGTACTTGATCGCGTTGGTCAGCAGGTTCATGAGCACCTGATCGAGGCGATCGCGATCCCAGACACCGATGATCTCGTCGTTCGAGATCACCCGGAGCTCGGACCCGGACTGGCGGGCGAGCTCGTCGAGCCGCTCGACCGCATCATCGATCAGCTCGGCGAGGTTGCAGCGCTCGCACTCGAGCTCGAAGCGGGCGGCCATGATCCGCGACACGCTGAGCAGGCGCTCGATCAGCGAGCCGAGCCGCTCGCACTGCGTGATCGCTCGCTCGACCCTCGCGGCCGCGGGGTGCCCATGCTCGCCGGACTCCCGCGCGAGAAAGCGCGCGAGCCCCTCGAGCTGCAGCACGAGGGCGGTCAGCGGCGTCCGCAGCTCGTGCGAG
>CBFGLP010001620.1:0-4808 GCA_965649595.1 uncultured Myxococcales bacterium
TCGCCGCTCCGCTGGCGAGGACGGTCCGGAGCTGCCGGCCTTGCTGCGCCCTATCATCAGAAATGTCGTGGCGATGACTGCCCCGACTTCGCCCCCTTGGCCACGATCCGCACCCGCTTGCCCTTGCCCTCGCCGATGGCGATCCCGATCGCAGCGCAGCCCGAGCTGCCGCTGGTCAGCTGCGTCATGCCCACGCGCGGCCGGGCCGAGTTCGTGGCACAATCGATCGCCTACTTTCGACGGCAGGATTATCCCAACCGCGAGCTGATCATCGTCCATGAAGACGACGCGGATCTGCCGGGCGTGATCGATGAGCCCAACGTTCGAACCGTGCGCACCACCCAGCGAAGCATTGGTGGCAAGCGCAACGAGGGGGCCGCGGTGGCCCGCGGGGAGCTCATCGCGCATTGGGACGATGACGACTGGCAGGGCGACCAGCGTCTGAGCCGGCAGGTCGGGCCGATCGTGCGCGGTGTCGCGGACATCACCGGGCTCAATGATCTGCTGTTCATGTTGATCCGCGCCGGCGAGCTGTGGGCCGTGACGCGCGAGCTGTTTCGCCGCCTGTTTCTGGAAAATGTCAGCGGAGGTACCTTGGTCTATCGCCGCGAGGTCTGGCAGCGCAGCGGGCCCTATCCGGCGACCTCGATGCGCGAGGACGCCGAGTTCATGAGCAAGGCGATGCGCGACGGCGCCCGGCTGTGCCGGCTGCCCGGACGCGATCAGTACATTTACATCCGACACGATCGCAACACCTGGAAGTTCAGCGAGGGCCGCTATTTGCAGCAGAGCGCGTGGACGAGGGTGCCCGAGCCGGAGTTCTTGGCGAACGACCGCGACTTTTATCTGCGGGCGCGGAGCCCCGATTCGATCGCCACCGCTGTCGCGCCCGCGGTCGTTCGAGCGGCGCGACCGCTCGTCAGCTGCATCATGCCGACCGCGAATCGCCGCGATTTCGTGGCCCAGGCGATCGGCCACTTCCTGGCTCAGGATTATCCAGAACGCGAGCTGATCGTCATCGACGACGGCCAGCACAGCGTCGCTGACCTGATCCCGCAGGTGGACACGGTGCGGTACCTGCGTCTCGACCATCGAATCACGCTCGGAGCCAAGCGCAACCTCGCGTGCGAGATGGCGCGCGGCGAGCTGGTAGCGCATTGGGACGACGACGACTGGATGGCGCCGCAGTGGCTGTCGTCGCAGGTGCAGACGCTGCTCGAGCAAGGCGCGGACGTGTGCGGCCTCGACAAGATCTTCTTTTATGCGCCCGACACTCGCCAAGCTTGGCGATATGTCTATGACGGCAAGTTACCTTGGCTGTGCGGCGGAACCTTGTGTTACACGCGCGAGCTATGGCAGCGGATACGGTTCCCGCAGACCGACGTCGGCGAAGACAACGCGTTCGTCTGGAGCCCGCAGCCCAAGCGCATGGCCGTGAACGCACGTCATGACCTGTACGTAGCGACGGTGCATCGCCGCAACACGAGCCCCAAGGCGACCACGAGCGCGCGCTGGCACAGCTTTCCGGTCGCGTACGTGGAGCAGCTGATGCGGCAGGGCGTACGCTCCCAGCCCCTCGATCATGGCCAGCCCGCTGCCGCCCTCACGCCGCGATGATCACGATGATCACGATGATCACGATGATCAGCCCGGCCAATCGAGGAGGTGACCGGCGATCGCGTCGAGCACGACGACGCGCATCCCGGCGGGCTCGTGTCGGCGCAGCAAGGCCTTCCAGACCGGCAAGAACACCGGCTGAACGCTCAGCACCCGCGCGCTCCAGCGGGTCTTGAACGCCGCGAGCACCTGGGTCTCGGGCTTTCGCTCGCTCCACTCGGCGTCGTCGAGCCGCAGGCCAGCCGGCGGCATCGCGACAAAGCGAACGACCCCGTCGAGATCGTGCACGTCGCTCGCGTGCTCGTCGGGCTTGTCGGCGAAGCGCAGGCCTCGCGCGCGATCCCAGGTCAGCGTCTGCAAGGTCCGCGGGTGCAGATACACGCTGCCGAGCCGGTTCTCGTGGCTGGCCCCGACGAGCCGACCGAGCAATCCCTTTTCGATCCGCTCCTCGAAGTCGACGCGATAGAGCAGGCGGTGCGCGAGCGAGACGTTTACTAGCGTCTCGGCCGGGCCGCCGAGCCCGAGCATGGTCGACTTGAGGTGGGTCTGTGCGAGCAGCGAGACCTGGGCTTGATCGATGACTGGGGTCGCGACCTGGACGCTCGCGGGCATGCCGAGGTCGGGGCGCAAGCCGGTGTCGCGGGCCCAGAACTGGTTGCTGCGGCCCTGCTTGAACTCGCCGACGAGGTTCTCCTCGACGAGCTCCTTCAACACGCGGCGCGCTCGGCTCTCGCTGCAGCCGAGCAGCTCGGCGAGGCGCTTGGCGTCGATCGGGCCGTGCGTGCGCAGGACGGTGAGCTCGGCGTGGTGGTCTTGGGCCGTCGCGGGCGCAAGCGGATCAGGCTCGGGTTTTTCAGTGCGGGGCTTTTGCGGCTTCGAGCCGGGCGATTCGGCCTTGGGCTCTGCTCGTTTGCTGCTCGCCGATTTTTTCTTGCTCGCGGGCTTTGGTTCTGCCGACTTCCCGCTCGCCCGCTTCGCTGGCGCGGGCTTCGATTCCGAAGCTTCGATCTTCGATGCTTCGACCTTCGATGATTCGGCTTTCGAGCCGCTCCGCTTCGGCGTAGGCGCGGGCGAGCTGGCCGACTCCAGCAGCGTAGAAAAGCGCTCGCGCCAGCGCTCGTCGGCCAGCTCGGCGATCCGTCGATCATCGAGCGTCTGATGGGCGGTATACAACCACCGACTCTGCATGGCCGTCGGCGCGTCGAGGTTGTCGGGCGAGAGCAGCACGAATTGGCCCGGCTCGAGCCGCGGGAGCTGCCCCATAACCGCGTCGCAGTCGGCGGGCGCGAGCGCCTTGATCGTGGGCTCGACCTTCTTGAGGTCCTGCCGGGTGGTCAAGCGCCCGAGCGCCCAGGTGCCGAACTGCGCCATCGCGCGATAGTCGACGTCGCCGGGGTTTTGCGTGGCCATCAGGCAGCAGACCCCGTACTTGCGCGCCTGCTTGAACAAGAGCTGCAGGCTGTCCTTGCACTGCGGCTTGCGGACCGGCGGCATGTAGGGGGCGATCTCGTCGAGATAAAAGAGCACCTGCGGATCGCTGCTCGGGTTGGCCAGCATCCACGCGTAGAGCCGCTCGGCGATCGCGGCGACCAGGAATTCCTTGTCCTCTTGGGTGTGCAGCGTGTTGAGGTAGATGACGGCGATCCGGGTCTTTCCGCGCGGGGTCTTGGTCGGGCCGGTGCGACCGAGCAGCACGTCGATGTCGAGCGGGACGCCGCCGCTGAACAGGCGCCGACGCGGGCCGACCTCGAGCCGCGCGAGCTTTTGGATCGCACCGCGGATCTTCTTGATGTCCCAGAACTTGGCGTAGGGACGCAGGGCGTTGTCGTCGAGGCCCGCGAGCTGCTCGGTCAGGGCGGCGAGGCTGTGCGGGGCACGGTGGTTCTGGGCAAGGTCGCGCAGGATCGTGTCGAGCACGGCGATGAAGCCCTGGCCGTCGTCGTCGTCGCTCTCGTAGCCGAGCAGCGCGGCGATCATGCCCGCGGCCCGTGACCAGAGCTGCTCGTCCGGCTGGTCTGGCTGGTCATCGCTCGCCTGAGCGCCGACCAGAGCCGCCAGCGGATCCGCGCCCAGGGCGATGCCGTGATCCGAGGCGGGCGTGAACACGACCACGTCGGCCTGCTCGGCGAACGCACGCGCGGTGTCGGGGTCGAGCCCGCGCTCGGCCAACGCGTCGGGGTCGTCGGCTGCGAGCGCCAAGCTGCACAGGTCGCCTTGTGGATCGAGGACCAGGGCCGGCACGCCCTGGCGCACCATCTCCTCGACCACGATCTTGGACAGCACGGTTTTCCCGGAGCCGCTCGAGCCGAGCGCCATCATGTGGCGAAGCAGCGCCTTGCCAGGCAGGGACACCGGCGAGGACGCGGCGTCGCGGGTGCGTCCGAGCTCGAGCGTATCGGTCATGACCGAGTCGGATCAGCTCGGATCGGGCGCCGGCGTGGTCGGGCCGCTCTCGGGTAGCTTCGGCTCGGCGATGTAGTCGCTCGGCAGCGGTCCCGTGAGCGCGCCGAGGAACGCGAGCAGGTTGTTCATCTCGGCCTCGCTCAGCGGCGTGGTCCGGTTGGACTGGTGCTCGACCATCTTGGCGACCATCTGCTCGAGCGAGGCGATCGATCCGTCGTGCAGGTAGGGGCCGGTCTTGTCGATGTTGCGCAGGCCCGGGACCTTGAACACGAACCGGTCGCGCTCGTCGGCGGTGATGACCAAGCGGCCCTCGTCCTTCACACCGGGCCAGGGCTTCACGCTGCCGAGCTTTTGGTACTGACTGCCGCCGAACCCGACGCCGTTGTGACAGGTGGCGCACTGGGTGTCGAGGTAGACCTGCAGGCCCGCGACCTGCTCGGCCGTCAGCGCGCTGTCGTCACCCGCGAGCCAGCGATCGATCGGGGCCGGCGTGACCAGCTTGCGCTCGAACGCACCGATCGCGTTGGCCATGTTGTCGTAGGTGACCGGGCTCTCCTGGCCGGGGAACGCCTTGCCGAACGCCTCGACGTAGCCGGGGATCGACGCGAGCACGCTGACCACCGCCTCCTCGCTGGGCATCGCCATCTCGACCGGGTTGAGCACCGGGCCCTTGGCCTGCGCCTCGACGTCGGCGGCCCGGCCATCCCAGAACTGCACGAAGTGGCCCGCGGCGTTGTAGACGGTCGGCGAGTTGCGTTCGCCCAGCGCCCCCTTGTGGCCCGGCGAGG
>CBFGLP010001621.1:0-4682 GCA_965649595.1 uncultured Myxococcales bacterium
CGAGCAGCCCGATCCGGCCACCGATGCCTTGCTCGAGCACGCGCTCGGCCGCCGCGACCAGCCGGATCTCCAGCTCGGCGCCGACCCGCGGTGTGACCCCGATCAGCACCTGCGCTGGGCGGGTGACGAGCTCGAGCGCGCGCGACCACGGGTTCGTGCGCCCGAGCAAGAGCCCGAACACGCGCTCGACCGTCCTCGCCAGCGGAGCGGCGACTCGGACCGTCGAGAGGTTGGCGAAGCTCGACGCGAGGCCCTGGACGATCAGGCGCGAGACCGGATCGAGCGTGGCTGATCGCTCCGCTGGAGGCTTGGCGGCGTCCGGCTCGGGTGAGCGGGACCGAGCGACCGGCTCGTGCGTGCCCGGGATCAACACGACCGGCGTGCCCTGAGCGAGCAGCCGCTCGGTCAGGGGCGAGAGCTGGTCGTCGACGTACACCCGTCCGTCGGCCGCTGCGTGGCGGCGTAGCTGGTTCAAGGTCAGCGGGCGCCCGTCGAGGCTCAGCCACACCGGCGCGTCGGCGAGCGGGTCGAAGGCGTCCGGGCCGGTGACGACGAGCTCCGACACCGAGGCGCCGAGTCGAGCAGCCGCGGCCGACGACTGGGCCGTCAACTCCCGCACCAGCAGGTCCATCAGCTCGAAGTAGCGGGCGCGCTCGGCCGCGGTCCAGCGCTGGCGCGTCTGGCCGACCCGCTGCACGAGCTCGACGACCGCCGCGATCAGGGCGCTGCGCAGCGGCCCGTCCGCCGCGTTGCGCAACAGCGCCATCGCCTTGTCGTAGTTGGCGTCGCGCATGACCGTCTCGCGCGAGAGCGTGTGCTCGAGGTAGCGCGACTTGATGCGAAACGCGATGTGGCCGAAGCGCTCGGGCACGAGGTCGCTCTTGCCTCGGACCAGCGCCAGCGCGAGCCCCTTGTTGAAGAACCCCCAGCTCGGCTCGTGCGAGTAGGCCAGCACGATCTCGGTGCCCTCGTGCTCGACTCGGACCGGGCACTCGCCTTCGACCGAGAAGGGCCGGTTGATCGTGAGCCGCTCGCCATCGAGCGAGGCGCGATCCTCGAAGGTGATCTCGGCCTCGCTGTGCCGGCACCAATGGTCGAGCGTCTTTAGGCTCTCGGCGACCAGCTCGGTGTAGCGGGTCCGGTCACCGGTCAGGAACAAGGTGACCTGCGTGCCCTCGACCGGGGTTGCGAGCGGCTGCTTCACGAAGCTGCGATCGGCGTGGAAGAACACCTCCCAGTACTCGCCGCCGCGCCCGGTGTGGATCAGCACGCCCTCGGGCTGCGGAGCGAACACCGAGACAAAGCCGATCCCGAACTTGCCGATCTTGGTCAGGTCGCCTTCCTTCGACGACGCGAACAAGGTGGTGAGCTGATTATCGATCACCTCCTCGTTCATGCCCTCGCCGAAGTCGTCGACGTGGATCTCGATTACGCCACCGGTGCCGCTCTCGTCGGGCGTGAAGTCGAGCCAGATCTCGACCGCCGAGGAGCCCGCGTCGATGCTGTTCTGGACCAGCTCGCGGTAGAAGTCGAGCGCCGAGGAGAACTGCGTGACGAGGTTCGAGACCGCCTGCGCGGTCAGGTCGTCGTTGTCGTGCTCGGCCATCGCTGGCGAGGATGCCACGTCAGCGTGCCCGCGCGGCGCTCGGACGGCTCAGTCTGTCCGAGCGCGCGGCTGCCCGAGCTCCGCCCCATCGACCACCGCCTCCTCGGGCAGCGGCGCTGCGCACCAGTCCGGCCGCAGCGCGTGGGGGTGCACCAACGCGCGCTCCTGCTTGCGCTTGGACTTCATGTCCTGGGCCGTGAGCTGGGCGGTCACGATCCCGGTCGGCACCGCGATCACCCCGTAGCCGAGCAGCATCAACACCGTGGCCAGGAGCTGGCCGGGCACGGTGACCGGCGAGATGTCCCCGTATCCGACCGTGGTCAACGTGACGACCGCCCAATAGATCGCTCGCGGGATGCTCGTGAAGCGCTCGTTGACCTGGTGCTCGAAGAAATAGATTAGCGCGCCCTGGATCACCACGACTATCAAGATCGTGCCCAGGAACACGCCGATCTTGAAGCGCGAGGCGTAGAGCGCCCGCAGCAGCGTGTTGCTCTCGTGCAAGAATGGTCCGAGCTGAAATACTCGAAACACCCGAAGCAGGCGCAGCGCTCGAATGATCTGCAGCGCCTGCGCGTCGGCCACGAACACGCTCAGGTAGGTCGGCAGCAGCGACACGAGATCGATGATGCCGAGCAGCGAGAGCGCGTAGCGGCGCGGGTCTGGGACCACGGCCAGGCGCAGGACGTACTCGATCGTGAACAGGGCGGTCAGGACCCACTCGGTCCGACGCAGCGCGAGCCGCTCGGCGTCGCCGATCGTCTGCACGGTCTCGAGGCTGATCACCAAGATGCTGAGCAAGATCGCGGCCAGCAGCGTGGCGTCGAAGATCCAGCCCGCGCGGGTGTCGGTCTGGAAGATGACCCTGTAGGCGATGGACCGCCACTGCTTGTTGGCGGGGCTCGGAGGGGCGAATGCCACGTTGCGAGTCTATCCGCCGCCGCTCGGCGGGGCCGGCGACGAGCGGCCAGGGATCATGGCACGATCGCCGCCATGGCCCAGCGCGCCTTCATCCTCTGGTACGCCGACGACGAGAGCACCAACCTCGACCAGCTCAACGCCTTGCTCGAGCAAGGCTGGTCGGTCGCGCAGGTCACCGCGATGAGCGGGACCGGCGAGCGCGGCAACGAGACCCCGCGCAGCCCCTTCCCTTACTCGCGGGCGGTCGTGATCCTACAGCGCTGAGCGCTTCGCCCGTCCTGCCGGCGGCTGCCATTGACGGCGCCCAAGGGCACCTATTGGAGGGGCCGGCGCTGGGGGCCCGGAATTTGTTGTTGCCATCGATAGACGCTCGCGGCGCCGGTCGCGAGCTCTCCGCCAGCACGCTCGAGCTTCCACCCTGATAGATCCAGCCCCGTGAAGCCGGTGAAGACAATTTGTAATGGGTTGGTCTGGACACATTGGCGATTGCCCCAGAGCTATTTTTTTAGCTAGATCGTAGGGCTCAATTTGCTGGATCATTACTCGTCGTTCGATCAAAATACGCCCGATTACATGATTTGCATGCCCTCGTGAGACAGTCCTCCGTGTGCGTGTCATAGGTCTTTGGCGATGCAAATGCCCCCCTTCATCATTGGTTCCGATAATCAGCGGCTGGCTGGCTTTATCAGTATGGCATTGTTCACTGGCTGCGCGGCGGAGCCCGAGCACGAGCACGAGCCTCCGATCGTGGAGTTCGAATGTAACGTCGAGGTGCTGTTCAAAGAACGCTGTGGCGGATCAGCCTGTCACGATCCGGGCGATTCGACGGCCGCGGGGCTCGATCTCGTCTCGCCGGGCGTCGAGGAGCGCGTAGCGGGGATGCCCGGCAACAGCTGCACCGGGATCCTCGCCAATCCAGCCGACCCGACGGGTAGCCTGCTCTACCAGAAGGTCGCGGGCACGCCGACCTGCGGCGCCCGGATGCCGATCAACGGCGAGCCGCTGACCGACGACGAGCAGTTGTGCCTGCGCGACTGGATCTCCGGCCTGGTGCCCGCAACCGCAGAGGAAGATGAGGGCGACGATTGTCCTGCGTGCCTGTGCGAGCCGGACGCGGTCGAGGACTGCTACAATGGCCTTCCTGACACTGCCAATGTGGGCATCTGCGTGAGCGGCATGCACACCTGCGGCCCCGATGGCATGAGCTGGGGCACCTGCGAGGGCGAGGTGGTGCCGCGTGGCGAGAACTGCTTCACGCCGGACGACGAGAACTGTGACGGGTCGACCCCCGAGTGCTCGGAGGTGTGGAGCATCGGGTTCGGCAACGAGCTCCCGCAGGGCATGCGCAGCGTCGCGGTCGACTCGCAGGGCAACGTGATCAGCCTCGGCGACTTCGAGGGGACCGTCAGCTTCGGCGGCGATCCGCTACAGGCGACGCTGGACAAGGCCGACCTCGTGGTCGCCAAGCACGACCGCTACGGCAACCCGGTTTGGAGTCAGCGGCATGGTGATAACTCGAACCAGTACGCGGCGAAGCTCATCGTCGATTCGCAGGACAGCGTGATCGTCCTGGCTCGAATTTACGGGCACATCGACTTCGGCGAGGACTTGCTCGATAGTCAGGGGCAGGGCGACATCGCCATCTTCAAGCTCGACCGCGATGGGAACTATCTGTGGAGCCATATCTATGGCGACCCAGATCCAGACCGCGCCGAGCGAATGGTGGTCGACAGTAACGACGATGTCATTTTGACCGGCGCATTCACGACCGCCATCGACTTCGGCGGTGGCCCGCTCGTCTCCTCCGGGGCTCGTGACGCGTTCGTGGTCAAGCTCGATGGGGCGACCGGCGCCCACATATTCTCGCAGCGGATCGGTGGCGTGGGCGACGACTATGGCTTCGGCGTAGATGTCGACGCCAACGACAACATTCTCGTCGGCGGCCGCTTCCACGATCTGCTCGAGATCGACACGGATCTGACCAGCGCCGGCGGCTCGGACATCTATCTGGCCAAGCTCACCCCGGGTGGCGCGGTGCTGTGGAGCAGGACCTTCGGTGGCACCGGCGATGATGGTCTGCATGATCTGAAGATCGCGCCGCAGAGCGGCAACATCGTGCTGATCGGCTACATGTCCGAGACGGTCGACTTCGGCG
>CBFGLP010001622.1:0-3744 GCA_965649595.1 uncultured Myxococcales bacterium
CCCGTGCCCGCCCGGCCCGGACCACTCGATCGATGACCCCACGCCCTCCCCTTCGATCTCGAAGGTCGTGCCCGGCGTCTCCGCCAGATCGAACATCCACGTCTCCCACTCGGAAAAGTCGCCAACCAGCGCGTGGATCTCGGCCCGGTCGCCGGTGATCGTGACGCTGCGCTCGACCTTCCAGGTCCGCGGCAAGAACAGCCCGATCAGCACGAAGAGGACGATCGCGCCGAGCACCACGATGCCCAGCCACTTCAGGATGCTCTTGCCGCTCATTCGGGTCCCTCGAGGCTGAGCAGGTACGCGACCAGCTGATCGAGCTGCTCCGGCGAGAGCTGCGAGCTCTGGCCGTGCAGATCGTCGGGGTTCGCGGTCGTCAGCACGGCGTGGAGGGTAGCGGCCGAGCCATCGTGCAGGTAGGGGGGCGAGCTCCACAGCTCGTGGAGGGTCGGCGTGTCGAGGCCGGTCAGCGGCTCGCCGAGGCGCATTCCGGAGCCGGGGCCGATCGTGCCGACGTCGTGCAAGAGCGGCACGGCGGGGGCGAGCCAGGCGCTGTCGGTCAGGTTCGGGCCGCTGTGGCATTGCACGCAGCCGAGCGCGGGCGACTCGAAGAGCGCTCGGCCAGCGTCGGCCTGTGGCGTCAGCGATCCGTCGGGCTCGCGGAAGGGGCTGCGCGGGAAGGTCTCCAAGCTCTCGACGTAGGCCGCGAGCGCGTCGAGGTCGCTGGACAGACCGGCCTTGGGATCGCCGAGCGTGGTGTTGACGGTGCCGCTGCTCCAGTCGGCGTCGTCGAGCAAACCAAGACCCGCGAAGGGGCCGCGCAGGTCGTGCTCGAAGTCCTGGACCTCGTCGAAGTTGGAGCTCCAGTGGATCGGCCCGTGGTCGGTGCCGCCACGGCCCAGCAGCGAGATCGTGTTGCGCAGGCCCTCACCGCGATCAGTAAAGTCCCAGGTGCGGCGGTCGGTCTCGCCGTCGAGGTGGCAGTGGGCGCAGGCGATGTAGCCGTGCTTGGACAGGCGCGGATCCTGGGAGTCGTTGAACAGCTGCTTTCCTCGCAGCACCTGCTCCCCGAGCGGCTCGACGGTCAGGGTCGAGAGCGTGGCGATCGCCTGCGGGAGCCGAGAGAAATCGCTGACGTCGTAGACCCGCAGCTCGCGGCTCAGGTAGGCGTCGACGTAGAGGTGGCGATCGTCGGCCGAGAGCGCGACGCCGGCGGGGGCGTAGCCGACCTCGACCAAAGTGCCAGCCTGGGTGCCGGTCAGCACGTCGTAGCGCTCGACCGCCCGACCGCCGCGCATGACCGCGAAGAGATAGTCGCCGTGGCTCGACAACACGCCCGATGACGCGAAGCCACGGTTGTCGAATTGCTTGCGGCGATCGAAGTTCTCGGTGGCAGCGACCAGCTCGCCATCGGGAGCGAGCTCGAGCCACGACACGACGCCACGGATCGTTGTCTCGAAGGTCAGCGGCTCGCCGGTGAGGAACTGCCCATGAGCAAAGTTGGCTTGGATGCTCGGGATCGCGGCCTCGCGGGCGGTCGGTGAGACGAGCACCTGATCGAGGTAGCTGGGCACGCCGCCGATCTCGGTGTCGGAGGGCGGCGTGGGGTCGTAGGCGAGCGAGATCGGGGTTACTTCGCCGCTCGAGGGATCGACCAACGCTAGCTCGCCCTGCTCGTCGGGCGAGCGCCAGCGGGTCACGGCGACGCGCCCCCCCTCGCCGCCGGGGCGGCGACTCAGACCGTCTGGCCACAGCGCGAGCCCGCGGGGATCGGCGATCGCGGGCACGCTGGGCAGCGGCGCGGGCGGATCGCTGGCGAGGTCGAAGCGAGCCAGCTCGCCGGTCCCAGCGAGGCTGACGACGAGGTGTTGGCCGACGCCGAGCGCCGCGAAGGGCCGGCTGCCGCGCGGGAGATCGAGCGTGACGAGCAAGCCGTCGAGATCGAAGAGCTGGACCTGCTCGCTGTCCTGGCACGCGACGGCGATCCGCTGAGCGTCGACGATCCCGACGCTGCGCGGGTGATCGCAGGTGGCAAAGCGATCGAGCACCTCGAAGCTCGACGTGTCGCCCTCGAAGCTGCGCGCGACGATCGTCAGCTCGTCGCTGTCGGGTGAGACCAGGGCGACGCCGTCGAGGCCGAGCGGATCGAGGGCGATCACGCTGGCGGTCTGGCGCGGCTCGAACACCGCCTCGTAGGTCGCGCTGACCGTGAGGTTGGCGGACAGCGAGTTGCCCTGCTCGTCCCACACGGTGAGCACCGGGTAGTAGCGGCCAGGCTCGGGGTAGCTGTGGCTGGCGAGCGGGCTCGGGCTCGGCTCGGCAGGCGGCGTGCCGTCGCCGAAGTTCCACTGGTAGAGCACGGCGCCAGTCGAGGCCGAGCCGTCGAGCTCGAACTGCTCGTCGATCAGGACGTAGCGATCGGGGCCGGGATCGGGGCTCAGCGGATCGGGCCCGGTATCGGTCTCGCTCTCGCTGGCGGTCTCGCTCTCGCTGCCCTCGGAGTCGGTCTCCGACTCGGACTCGCTAGTGCTCGTGTCCGACTCGCTGGTCTCGCTGCCGACCTCGTCGGCGTTGCCCTCGTCCCCGTCGTCACCAGGACAGCCGAGCAAGCCCGGCACGACCAGCACCAGGGACCACCTCGCTCGCGCTCGCATGTCAGTTGCCCTGCGTGGTGAAGGTCAAAGAAAAAGTCTCGGCGACCGGGTTGCCGTTGTAGTCGACGATGCCGCCGGCGGGGATCTCGAGCGTGTACTCGGTGCTCGGGTCGAGCAGGGTGTCGGGCGCGAAGCTGACGATGTGCTCCTGCACGGAGATCGTACCGTCGACGCGAGTGGTGGCCGGATCGGTGCCGGTCTCGTAGAGCCGGACCGACCCGGCGAAGGCGCTGCGCGGCTCGACCATCTCGTTGAAGCTGACGCCGAGCCGGCTGGTCAGGCGGACCCCCGTCGCGCCCTGCTTGGGCCACGCGAAGTCGACCACCGGGGGCACGCTGTCGGGCTCGGTCTGCCAGGGCGCGAGCGCGGTGCCCTGGTTGGGCTCGGCCTCGTCGTCGCAGCTGAGCACGGCGATGTTGCCGATCGGGGTCATCGTGTCGAGGTCGCCGGGCAGATCGAGCTCGGCGAGGATCTGGATGTCACTTGGGTTCGAGTAGTCGTAGATGCGAGCGATCGACGACTCGCCGACGAACGCGTAGCGGCTGTCCTTGGAGAACACGTAGCCCCCGTTGCCGCCGCTCTTGTTCTCGCCGAAGTATGCCGGGCTGCCGGGCTCGCTCAGGTCGTAGATCAAGAGGCCGCCGCCGCCGTCCTTGATCGCATAGAAGCCCTTCCCGCCAGACCAATTCGAGAAGTACGACTCGCGCGGCTGATCGAGGCTGTCGGTAATCGAAAAATCGCCGCCGGCGATCGGCTGCGGACCGTTGGGGATCGACACGTCGAGGAACACGTTGCGCGGGCCCTCGGCGGCGGTGACCAAGAGCAGGTTGCCGATCACCTGGATCTGGCCGGCACGCAGGGTCGGGTTGAAGCTGCGCTGCTTGGCCAAGCTGGGCGCGTAGGGATCGGAGACGTCGACGACGTAGATGCCGTTGTCGGCCCCGGCGACGAAGATCCACGGCGCCTGCACGAACACGCTGAGGGTCACCCGCGCGTAAGCGTCGGGGTAGAGGAACCCGGGCAGCTCGAGCTCGCTGATCGGCTCGGGGTTGGTCGGATCAGTGACCCGCCAGATCTGGATGCCGCCCTG
>CBFGLP010001623.1:0-4630 GCA_965649595.1 uncultured Myxococcales bacterium
CCGCACTGACGACATAGCGGTCCCTTGCGTGGTTTCACCCGCGGATACGCGAACAATGCGGGAGATCTTGCTGGAGCGGCTCGATCTGTCGGTCGCCAATGGTAGCGATCTGCTCGGGCGGGCAGAAGACATGTTTCCGCGCTTGCGCTTCGGAGATCTCGCGTTTGTGCAGATTGAGGCGCTCTCGGGCAACGAGACGGTATTTCGTCAGTTGATTTGGCATCTTCGTGTGCTCAATCAATCAGCGCTCGATTGGCGCGAGGGACCGTTCGAACCCCGTGGGATCTCCTACAGCGTCGAATCTGCTGCGACGCTCGATCACGGGCGATATGGGCCGATGCGAGACTTCCCGGCGCCAGTTGGCTTCACCAACGGCCGATGGAGCCTGCACACCAAGCTCACTGGTGGCAATGGTGCTCGAATGTACTACCGATTCGAGGTGTTGGAGGGGGCGGCCATCGTGGCGATTGGGTACTTTGGTGAGCATCTTCCGACGGTTCGTTACCCGTAGCTCAGCCGCGATAGCTCTCGTCCTGCTCGATCCGCGAGAGCACCCAATCGAACTCCCCGCGGGTCAGGTGTGCGCCACAGTGCTCGCAGCTCCCCGCCATGTTGATCTGCAAGGGCGCCCCACAATTGGGGCAATTCGCATCGGCCCGCGCCGGTCCTCGCACACCAGATCCGCGAATGAACGTCCAATACTCGCTGTAGCGCCGCGGCATGGTCTTCGAGCCACCGATGAGCCTGCCGTCGGAGTCGCGAATCGTATAGTCGATCCCGGTAGCGAAGATTCGCACCGTGATCGCATCGTAGTAGCGATCGCGCGTTACCTTCACGAGCTCGACCTGGCGCAGCTGCATGTCGTCGAGCACGTTG
Organism: uncultured Myxococcales bacterium; assembly: GCA_965649595.1. Lineage (GTDB taxonomy): Bacteria > Myxococcota_A > Polyangia > Nannocystales > Nannocystaceae > Plesiocystis. Next base: position 877 of record CBFGLP010001623.1, read on the forward strand.
ACGCGGTCTTGGCGGTAATAGGCGTCGAGCCAGTACTGGAGGTAGTCCTGCATGCCCTCGGACAGGAACCCGCGCACGTACCCGAGCTTGCGCGCGACCCAGGCCGGGTTGAGCCGCTCATAGACGGTGCGCACGCGGTCGATGAAGCCGGGCTGGGTGAGCGCAGGGTCATCGCGCAGCAGGCTCAGCCAACCTTCCTCGAGCTTGGGATCGAAGCGGGTCGGTGCGTGGGTGCCGGCCTCGGGCGCGTAGCCTCCGACCGCCGGCGGCATCATGCGTGTGTGGGCCAAGCGCGTGCCCACGACGAACCAGTCGAAGCGACCGTCGCTGACCACCTCACCACAGTACTTGCAGCGCTGATCGTCGGCGGCCTGGAAGGGCGCCCCGCAATTGGGGCACTTCAGTGCGCGCACGGCCTCGGGCGCGCGGCTGCGTACGCTCGCGTCGCGGACCAGCTGCCAGGTCTCGATCACATAATCGGTCTGCTCGTGCTCGGCCGTCACGTTCGACTCGAAGCGCAGGTCAATCTGCGCGCGGCCCTGACCGCTCGGTGGGACGACGAGGTCGACCACGGTCATGCTGCCGATCACGACGTTCGAGATCCTTCGATCCCTCGGCTCGCGCGACGACAGGGCTTGCCGTACGTCCGCGGACAAGTAGGGCGCGAGGGCGGCCATCGCCTCGGGGTCGTTGCGAGCCTCGTGGGCGCTCGCGTAGAGCCGATAGGCGAAGTCCTCGAACACCACGCGGGAGAAGTCGGGGTCGAGGCGGCGCAGCTGGTCCCAGGGGATCACCGGCGCTCGAGGTGGATCGAAGCTGATCGGTTGGAACGAGCCCTCGCTGCTCTCCCACTCCTCGCGCCGCTGGGTGAGGAACGAGGACACGCTGAGGAACGCCAGCACGAGGATGGCGCCCAGCAGCTCGACGCTGCCACACGATCCGCCGCCCGAGTACCCGCCGCCACCCGAGTAGCTCCGCCCGCCGCCAGAGAACCCGCCACCACCGGAGTAGCTGCGGCCACCGCCGGAGAACCCACCGCCGCCGCCGGAGTAGCTGTGCCCTCCACCAGGCCGCGCCTGCGCGAGCGAGGCCGCGAGCGGGCCTGCGCCGAGCAGCACGGTCAGCGTTGCGATCTGGATCAGCGGCCGCCGAAACCACGAGCGCCTGCGCGCCCTTCGAGTCGGCACGTCAGCTTTGCCATGCGGTCGTTTTGCGTAGCTCATCCGCGATACGCCTCGTCTTGCTCGATCCGCGAGAGCACCCAATCGAACTCTCCGCGGGTCAGGTGCGCGCCGCAGTGCTCACAATTGCCTGCCATCGTGATCTGCAGCCGCGCCCCGCAGTTGGGGCAGTCGTCGTTGGTCCGCGCCGGCCCGCGCACGCCCGATCCCCGAATGAGGGTCCAATACTCGCTGTAGTGGCGCGGCGTGGAGCTGGAGCCGCCGACGAGCCGCCGGTTGGACTCCTCGATTGTGTAGTCGAGCCCGCTCGCCCAGAGCCGGACGGTGATCGCGTCATAGTAGCGATCACGTACGATCTTCACGATCTCGACCTGCTCCAACCCCATGTCGTCGAGCTGGTTGACGAGGCCGCTTCGACGGTAAGCATCGATCCAGTACTGCAAGTAATCCTGCATGCCAGCGGACAGGTAGCCCCGCACCGGCCCGAGGTCGCGTGCGACCCAGGCCGGGTTGAGCCGCTCGTAGATGGTGCGGACTCGAGCCAAGAAGCCCGGCTGGGTCAGCAGGTGATCGTCGCTCTGCAGGCGCTGCCAGTCTGCTTGGACGCTGGCGGCGTAGCGGGTCGGATCGGCGGTGCCGACCTCGGGCGCGTAGCCGCCTAGCGTAGGCGGGTTCGGGTGGCTGTGGAGGAGGTGAACGCTCTCGACGAACCAATCGAAGCGGCCGTCGGTGACTATCTCGTTGCAGTACTTGCAGCGCTGATCGTCGGCGGCCTCGAAGGGCGCCGCGCAATTGGGGCACCTCAACGCTCGCACGGCCTCGGGCGGACGGCTGCGCACGCTCGCGCTGCGGACCAGCTTCCAGCTCTCCAGCACGAACTCGCTGCGCTTCGGCCCGACAGCGAGGTTGGCTTCGAACACGATCTCGATCTCGACGGATCCGCGCTCGGTGGTCGGCACGACGATGTTGGTCACCGTCATGCTGCCGATCACGATGTTGGAGATCGGTCCGTCGCTCTCGCGCTCTCGCAGCTGCTGGCGCGCGTCGCTGGACAGGTAGGGCAGCAGGGCGTCCATCGCGTTCGGATCGTTGCGAGCCTCGTGGGCGCTCGCGTAGAGCCGATAGACGAAGTCGTCGAACACCACGCGGGAGAAGTCGGGATCGAGCGCGCGCAGGAGCGCCCACTCCCGCGCGAGCGAGCGTTTGGGCGGCACGAAGGGCGGCGGACGCGAGCTCTCGCTGCTGTCCCACACCACGCCAGGCCAGAGGCCACGCAGCTGGAACAGGACCCACACGAAGGGGACGCCGAGCAGGATGACCGCCCCGCCGCAGCTATCTGCCGAGCAGCTGCTGCCGCTGCTGGACGAAGGCGTCTGGTGAGGGCTGGTGGAATCGACGCGATCCCAATGGTCCTTGGCCCAGTCGTCCGAGAGCCCACCGCCGCCCGAGGACCCACCGCCCGAGAACCCACCGCCCGAGTACCCGCCGCCACCCCCGGAGTAGCTCTGCCCGCCGCCCGGCCTCGCCTCGGCGAGCGAAGCGACCAGCGGAGCCACGCCGAACACGACGAGCACCGCTCCGAGCTGGGTCAGCGGTCGACGCAGCCACGAGCGCCTGGAACCAGGCCCGCTCATGCCGGCAGAGCCTCGGTCCGCTCGCTATCGACCACGTTCGTCAGCTCGTCGACGTCGTCGGCTCGCCGCTCGCACCAGCGCTCGAGCGGCTCGGCGAGATCTCGGATCCGCTCGGCCAGCTCGGTGGCGTCGCCGCCGTGGTCGAGCACGGCGCCGAGCCGAGCGACTGCCTCGAGCCACTCGCCCTCGGGCACCTGCGTGGCTATCCCGGCGTCGGCGAGGACCTCGACGCGCTGCTCGAAGAGCGACACGTACACCAAGATCCCGGTCCGCTCGCGGGTGTGGCGGATGCCCTTGCGGAAGAAGCACGCCTCGGCTGCCCGGCGCACCGTGTCCTGCTTGGTCGACTCCCGGACGAACATGGCGCGCAGTGGCGGAACTAGCCGGACTAGACCGATCACCCCCAGGGCGAAGAGCGGCGGCGCGATCAGGAAGGTCCACAGGTCGAACACCGGCGGCGCGTAGAGCTGAAACGCCAGCATCGCCCACGCAGCGCCTGCGCCGATCAGCAGATCGTTGGCGAGGTAGCCGGCCGAGCTCGGCCGGATGACCACGACGAGCTCGGCGCGGCTGCGCAGCTCGACCCACGCGATCGCTTCGTCCAGGGCTCGCTCCCCGGCTTGATCGAGAAACGCCATTGCTCGGATGGTAGCGGGGTCTCGCCCCGCGGCGGGGAGTTTGCGATGGTCGGGACGGATGTCCGCGGGGCCGAACGCCGGGACCGACCGCCGGGCCGAGCCCAGCTGGTGGCTCTACCTCCTGTGCTCTGCTAGCGGCCGCTTCTACGTCGGCATCAGCAACGATCTCGACCGCCGCCTCGCGCAGCACAACGGTCAGCTACCCGGAGGGGCCAAGGCGACTCGCGCCGGACGACCCTGGAAGGTCGTTCGGAGCTGGGGACCCTTCGCACATCCAGAGGCCGCCCGGCTGGAGGTCCAG
>CBFGLP010001624.1:0-2260 GCA_965649595.1 uncultured Myxococcales bacterium
CACCTGCGGATCACGACCGGCCTGATCGCGCCACCGCCGAGCTCGGCCATGACGTCGAAGGTCGTGGCCGTCGACGCGGTGACGCGAAGCTACTTCGTCTACAGCTCGAGCGTGCGCGTCGAGTGGATCGGTCCCTCGACGCTCGCGCCGATCAGCCAGACGACCTCGCGCCCCTCGATCCCCTCGCTGACGACGGCCTTCGGCTTGGCCGACGTGGGCATCCTTCCTTGCGGCGAGCATCCCCGCTCGCCCTCGCGCGGGCACTTCACCTGGCGCGAGCGCGTGGCCGATGGCGCGACGCCGGTGCTCCCGATCCCCGCGGGGGCTCGCGCGGTCCAACTCCAGGATTCCGCGGGCCCGCTCGTGTACGCGTGGCTGCTGAATCCCACGCTCGGCGTGCTCCCGGTCGCGGCCGATGGGCTCTCGGCGATCGACCTCGTGCCCGGGGCGATCGGCTTGCAGGTCCCGGCCGGACGGGCCCGCGACGTGGTCGCGGTCTGGGAGATCGACGTATGAGCGTCGAGCTGCGCGGCTATTTGGTCTCGTGCGGCGAGCCGATCTCGGACCGCGACTGGTGGGTGATGGCCGAGGGCATGGCCGAGGGCATCACGCTGGCGAACGTCGCGTGGATGCGCGGCCGACCGCTCGACTCGCTCGACCTCGCGACGCTCGGCGTCCGCTACCGACCCGCGGTCCCGCTCGAGAGCGTGCTTCCGCATCCCAAGGACCCGCACGCGCCGCTTCGTCGCAAGCACCAGGTCTGTCGCCTCGCGCCCGACGTGGTCCACCTGCGCGAGGGCTCGTGCATGGACCTCGCGGCCTTCGTGGCCGCCCGCGAGCGCCTGCGCGGCGCTCGAACCAGAGTCCAGATCCTGATCGACCCCACGACGCAGGACGCCCACGCGGTCGCGCTGATCCGCGGCCGCGTCTGGGATCCCGCGACGCTTCCCCGAGCTCGGAGCTGAGATGGCCTACCCGACGAAACATGAGGCGTGCTGCAAGGCATGCGCGGCGGCTCAGGACGCCGGCACGATGCCGCGGGGCGCCACGTGCTCGCCCTGCGGCGGGAGCTGGCAGCCGTCGGCGGGCATCCCTTCCTGCGAGCCCTTCGACTACGACGAGGCGCGGATCGATCTGGTCGTGCAGCGGCTCTTTCATGCCGGCGCGGCGTCGCTCGACCAGCTCGACGACGTCGTGCCCGACGTCCTCGCCGCGGTGTACCCGACCACGAGCGACGGTCGACCGATCGTCTGGTCGTCGCTGAGCCACCTCGACTCCACGTGCCTGCTGCGGCTGTGGAATCGGGTCCGTGCCCGCGTCGCCTACGTGCTCGCCACCCTCGAGGAGCTCAACGCGGCGCAGCGGTGGGAGGAGGACGCGGCATGACTGGAGGAGGTCTTCTGTTCGGGACGCTCGCCGTGCTCGGGGTCGCCCTGGCCGCGGCGTTCGGCAGCCGCGGCGCGTCGGCCCAGCCGTCGCTTCCCTCGGGCAGCCGAGCGCCGCACACGAAGGCCGTCTGGGTGCCGGTCCGCGAGGACGAGATCCAGCGGGTGATCGCGTCGGCGTGCGGCTGCCCCTCGCAGGGCGACCTCGCGGTCTGCGTCTGGAACCAGCTCTGGCCGGGCGTGCCCTATCCGCCGATCGACGGCGACCACCCGAGCGTGCGCGAGGCCGCGACCGTGGTGGACTCCGTGCTCGCGGCGATCACCCTCGATCGCTTCGGGTTCTGCGGGAAGCGAGGCGACGACGAGGCGGACGACCTCCCGTCGATCGACGACGAGCCGAACGACGACACGAAGCCGAACGACGGCACGAAGCCGAACGACGACGCCGAGCCGAGCGACGGCAAGCCCTCGTTCGATCCGAACGAGTACATCAGCGACGCGAGCAAGCCGCTCGCCGGCACGTTCATCCAGGTCCGCCCCAACCAGGTCTTCCTCGGCGGGGCGAACCTCGAGGACCGCGCGCTGATCTGGAACATCCTCTACAACACGACCTTCGAGGCGGCGCTGGGAAAAAACCTGCCCGAGTCGAAGGCTCGCGAGCTGGCGCGCGAGGTGGCCGACAACCCGCAAGAGCGGCTCCGCTACCTGCACGCGATCCAGTGCGGGGAGTTCAACGACCAGGGCTTCGGCACCTACAAGTGGAAAGAGGGCCTGTCGGTCCCGGCGAAGCACGGCCGCGCGGTCGTGTTGCTCCCGATCCACGACGACGTGCTCTGGCGGATCCAATCCGGTCAGCCCGTGGTGCGCACCGTGAG
>CBFGLP010001625.1:0-5684 GCA_965649595.1 uncultured Myxococcales bacterium
AGCGAGGGGTCGCCGATGAACGCCTCGGTGTAGGTCTGGCTGACCAGGATCTGCCCGATCATGATCGGCGCGTCGGACTGGACCACGATGTCGGTGGTCGTCCACGCGTCGAACACCTCACCCGGCTGGATCGAGAACTGATCGAAGGGCGGAGCCATGTTGGTCGTGACGTTGGCCGGCTCGGCGACGGCCAAGAAGCGCAGGATGTCGGGCTCGACCCAGCCGCCGTTCGAGCGCTGCGGGCTGCGGGTGACCACGAAGTCGGTGCCCAGCGAGCTGGCCGGGAACACCTGCTCCTCGATGTGATCGGTGCAGCACAGATCCGAGCGGAGCGGATCCCAGTCGGGCGAGTGCGGGAAGTCGTCGTCGACGTAGACCGGCGCGATCGCCCGCTCGCCGCTCGAGAACACGGCCACGGGCTTGTCGGCCTCGACGACGGTGCCGGTCATATCGCCGGGGATCCCGGTGCTGGCGATGTTGACCACCTCGAAGGGGTCGAGCGTGACGACGATCTCCTTGCTCGGATCGCCGACTGGGATCGACTGCATGTCCGAGGCGGTCGTCGTGCCCGGGCGGATCGTGACCGTGGTGTCGTCTTGCGTGCCGAGCACGGTGACCGACGAGCGATCGGGCACGCCCGCGACGGGGAGCGGCGCGATCGGGTTGGCGGTCGGATAGCCGATCAAGCGATGCACCGTGCCGAGCCCGCTCGAGGGCAGCAGCAGCGACGCGTCGTTCGAGAAGTCGTTGGTGAAGGTGTTGAACTGGTAGACGACGATCGGCGCGGTCGAGCGGATGCGGAACCCGTTGTTGGTCTTGGCCGTGCCGGTCGGCCCCGGCGGCTCCATCGTGTTCTCCGTCCAGCCGGTCACCTCGGCCCGCGGCAGCTGAATGGTCTTGAGCAGCCCCGGCGGCACGGTCGTCTGCTCGAGCACGACCAAGCTGTCGGGCTCGTTCAGCCCTGCGATGTTGCGCTCGATGATCACGTCAGCCGGGGTCTGCCCGGCGTTGGCCAGCACGACCCCCCAAGGCTCCTTCGAGGCGTCGTCGAGGCCCCGCGTGTTCGGCAGGTCGGCCGCCCAGAACTCGCAGCCGATATTGGAGGGCGTGTCGTCGGCGACGTCGCAGGCGTTGGCGCAGGTGCCCTTGCTGCACACCTCGCCGGCCGCGGAGTCACAGTCCTCGACCAATTCGCCGGGCTGGCCCTCGTCGGTGCAGGTGTAGACCGAGTTGCCCTGGCAGGTCTGGCCGCCGGGGCTGCAGGGCAAGCAGCCCTGGCTGCTCACGCAGACCTCGTCGGTCAGGATGCAGTCGATCGGCTGGCCCTCGCAGGGCGTGTAGACCGAGCCGGTGCAGTAGCCACACTCCTGGCCCGTGTCGCCGGTGGTCCCGGACTCGCCGCTCTCGCCGATCTCGTCGGCGTGATCGGTGCCGTCCTGACCGGTCGTATAGATGCTCTCGCCGCCCGCGTCGTTGCACGCGAGCACCAGGCCCAGCGGAACCAGCCAAACAGAGGTGGAGCGACGAACCGAGCGGAAAGCCATGCACGAGCATGCTAACCGGTCGGGCCGAGCGATTGGGCACCCGCTGGAGCGCCTCGTTGTAAGCGGACTCTCGACCGCGGCTCAGTCGGGCAAGGGTGCCTCGACCAAGAGCGCCGCCAAGCGCTCGCAGATCTCGCACTCGCGCTCGCTGCCCTCGCGCCCATGGCCCGTGCGTACGTGCTCGCGCAGCAGCTCGGCGGCCTCGACCCAGCGGCCCACGCTGATCGCCCGAATCGTCGTCCACCGCAGTCCGGGCTGCGGATCAGCGAGGCCAGCCTTCAACAGGTCCGCGAGCTGCGAGCACCATGGCTGGTTCAGCAGGGCCAGCGAGCGAATGCCACGCATGCGCTCACGCGGCTCGCTCGACTCCGCCCAGGTCCAGGCGACCTCGGGCTCGATCCTCGGCACGCGAGCCGCGAGCTGAGTGAAGCTCTCGGGGCTCACGGACTCGATCGTCAGCTGGCGAACGTCGAAGTGGTGAAAGTCCGTGACCGCCAGCCACGTCGAGGGGCCGCTGCCGTCGGGGTCGTCGAACGCCCAGACCCTCCGGGCCGCGTCACCGAAGCTGCGCGGGAGGTCTTGCGTGCACGTGCCCCCCTCGGCGCGAGCGATCGCGTCGAGCTCGGCCCAGGTCACGTCGTCGGGGAGCAGCCAGTGGTGGACGTGGCGCTCGGCTGTCGGCTCGCTGCTCATGCGTCCTCCTCGTGCTCGTGCTCCTCGGCCCACGAAAGCGGCTCGCCATGCTCGTCGAACTGCTCCGGCGCACCGAAGGGCAGCGCCTGCTCGGCCCACTCGCGCAGCGACGCCTCGGGCTCGCCGAGCAGCAGCTCCTCGAGCAAGAACAGCCATCCATAGCGGGCAGCCAGCTCGGCCACGGTCCCACGCACCTCGAGCTCCGGGTAGTCGAGGTAGCTGCGCAGCAACCGAGTGATCGCGGGCAGATCCGTGCACTGCAAGGCCGCGAGCACCTCGAGGTAGGCCGGGATGCTCGACTCGGCCGCCCGAAGGCCCGCCTCGATCCTCTCGACCGGGACGTGAGCGAAACCGATCATCGCCGCGACCACGTCGAAGGGCAGGCTGGTCGGGAAGCTGGTCCCGTGGCGAGCGTTGAGCTGCTCGATCACCACGCCATGGCGCGAGCGCGGATGCAGGATGTTCCACACCCAGATCCGCTCGAGGTGCAGCTCGATGCCCAAGTAAGAGCCGCTGAACTTGGTCAGCCGCGTGAACGAGCAGATGCCGCCCTGCGACTGCCGAGTGACCTCGCGCTGGATGATGATCGTCTGGACCTGCGACAAGGTCTCTTGGCTGGGGTCGGGCCAAGGATTGTCGACGCAGCTCGAGCCCCAGTGGTGCGGCTCGACGACGGGGCTGAACGTGAAGTGGCGGGCGAAGTCGTGCGGGTCGGCGGCCACGAGCTCGCCCGTGTAGGGGTTCGGCACCGCGACCTCGCCTCGATAGCCCATGAACAGGCGAGTGCGACACTCAAGCTCGTGCCGCTTGCGTCGCGGCGGCGGCTCGAACTCGGAGACCGCCGCATGGATCGACTCGGGGCTGCGGCCGCAGGGGATCCACAGCGACGCGGGCACGCTGTCCGACCACGCCAGCCACAGCTCGTCGGGCTGATCTCGACGCAGGATCAGCAAGGCCATGCGCTCGATCCCGAGGATGTCGATCCGCGCGGGCCCGCGAGCGACGACCACACACTCGGCGGTCCGCTCCTGGCACTCCTCCCAGACCGAGTCGAGCCACAAGGTCCCGAGGTGAAAGCCCTCGGCGTAGTGGTTGCGCAGCCCCTCGGCGAGCGAGCGCCCATCCTCGCGGGACACGAAGGTCAAGCCGACCTCGCGCAAAAGAGGTGCCTTTGCGAGCGGAGCCACGAACTCGGGCAGCTCGGCGAGCCAACCGAGGTCGGCTTGGGTGTCGCTCATGAGATCTCCCATCGAGCATCAACGCGAGCGGGTTCGCTTGCCAAGCTCCAGCAGATCACGACCACGCACCTCGGCGAGATCTTTTCCCAGGTGGATCGAGACCATCAAGCGGCCGAGATTCCCGAGCACCCGCGGCACCCGCTTGACCAGGTTGATCGACGGCGCCCGCTTCTCGGCGATCTCGACCGGGATCTCGACAACCCGCAGGCCTTCGCGCTGGGCTCGGATCACCAGCTCGGACGCGAACACGTCGTAGTCGACGATGCAGCGCGCGGCGACCGGGGCGACCGTCGACCGACGCAGCACCTTGAGCCCGTGCGTGTCGGTGCCGGTGAAGCCGAGCGTCACCCGCAAGAGCCCGTTGTAGGCTCGCGTCGCGGTCCGCCGCAGCAAGGGTCGGCGATCATGGGCGCCGCGCATCGCCTTGCTGCCGACGACCAGGTCGGCCTCGTCGCGGCGCAAGAGCTCGAGCGCGCGCAGGTGGAAGTCGACGTTGCACAGATCGATCTCCTCGCAGACGACATAGCGGCCGCGGGCGCGGAAGATGCCCTCGCGCAAGGCTCCGCCGTAGTTGGGCTCGGGATACGAGAACCAGCGCAGCTTCGGCCAGCGCTCGGCCAGCCGCTCGGCGATCTCGATCGTGCGATCGCGGCTGCCGTTCTCGGCCAGCACCACCTCGAAGTCGATGCCGGTCGGCTCGAGCCGGGCGAACAGCTCGGTCAGGCTGGCCTCGAGGATGCCCTCCTCGTTGTAGATCGGGATCACGATCGAGAGCTCTGGCCCGGGGCCGCTCGCTCGTTGGTCGTCGTGCTGGGGGTCGTGCTCGTGATCTTGCATGGGATCGTTCGTTGCGGTCGCGCTCGACCGACTGATCAGCGGGCGGCCTCCCGGCGGGCGAGGGCCTCGGTCGCCGCTGCCTGTTGCTCGTGACCACCCGCCCACAGCGCGGCGGCCATGCCCGAGAGCATGCTGTCTTCCATCGAGTTGTAGATCCACGCCCCATAGCGACCGCACGAGCGGATGTCTCGCGCGGCCAGCCACGCGAGCAGGCGCGCCGTCACCTGGCCGTGGGCCTCGTCGAACACGACATAGGCGTGCTCGACGGTGCGACGGCGGATGAACCGAACATCCTCGGCTCGCGCGAGCGCACCGATCTCGACCAAGCCGGCGACGATGTCCGGCAGATCCGGCTCGCGCTCGCGCTCGCTCAGCTCGACGTAGAGCGAGGCGCTCTGCGGCGGGGCCATGCTCGGCATCGCGTTCGAGTAGACGCCCACGCGGAAGAAGGGGAACCGCTGCTCGGGCACGTAGGCCCAGTGCCAGTCGGCGGGCACCGGGGCGCGCGTGGCCACGTCGAGCCAGTGCCAGCGAACCCAGCGGAGCGCGGCCGCGTCGGCCCGGACCTCGGCGGGCGCGCTCGGGATCCGGGCGATCAGCTCGGGCAGCGGGATCGTCGAGATCAGCTTGGAGTACGCGAGCCAGTCCGGGCGCCCGCTCAGCTTGACCCGCCGGCCCGCGGGATCGACCTCCTCGACCGCGCACGAGGTCCAAAGCTCGCCCGTGCCCGCGCGCACGCGCTGCTCGATGCCTCGCCGCAGCGCCTCGGGCAGCGCATCGATCCCGCCCGCGCGCGGATACGAGAAGCGGGCGTTGTAGCCGAGCCCACGCTGGGTCAGGCCGATCGCCCCGGCGATGATCTGCGCCGGCTCGGGCACCGGGATGAAGCGAGCGACCCACTCGGGCGCGAGCATGTCGGGGTGCATGCCCCAGAGCTTGGTGTTGTAAGGGACGAAGAAGTGCCGCGCGATGCCCTCACCGAAGCGAGCGCGAGCGAACTGCTCGAAGGTGCGCGGCTCGATCGCCCATCGCTCGCCGCGAGCCGCCGCCTCGCGAGCCTCGAGCAGCCCCAGCAGGCACTCTTGCACGACCTCGAGCGGGAGCCCGTGCAGGTTGGCTTGAAATGGATACTCGAGCTCGACCCCGTGCGAGACGATCTTGGTCTTGCGCTCGACCTCGACCCACTCGTCTGGGGCGAAGAGCTCGGCGAGCAGCGTCTTGCAGCGATCGTCCCGCAGGTGCAGCCAGTGGCCGGTCACGTCGAACACGTGGCCCTGCTCGCGCTCGCTCCTGGCGTGACCGCCGACCCGATCGTCTCGCTCGGCCAATACGAAGCGGGCGCTTCGAAGATGGTAGGCCGCCGACAGACCAG
>CBFGLP010001626.1:0-1702 GCA_965649595.1 uncultured Myxococcales bacterium
GCCCGCTTGGCCGCGACCGAGGCGAGCTTCGACTTCGAGGTCGAGGGCAACACGATTGTGCTCAGCCACCAGAACCTCGAGGCTTGTCAGCTGAGCTTTTACCGGATGGACATCGAGCTGCTGTTCTCGCGCCAGCCCTTCATGCAAGATCAGTCCGATCGCTTTGCGATCGTCCAGCCCAACCACACTCGGCGCTTGGATCTGCACGAGAGCCCGCTGCGTGTCGATTTGCCGACCGAGCTGCGCAGCGCCAACACCATCGTCGAGGTGGTCGCTGGCGGAGTTCGGCGCTCGAAGGCCAACTACGCGCACGATCTCGCCGTCCGCGTGATCGAGCAATACGGGCAATTGCGCGTGCACGAGCGCTCGAGCGGTCGCGCGCTGGCGCGGGCGTACGTGAAGGTCTACGCGCGCAAGCGTGGCGGCGGCGTCGACTTTTACAAGGACGGCTACACGGATCTGTGCGGCGCGTTCGACTATGCGTCACTGTCGACCAACGAGCTCGATCACGTCGAGCGCTTCGCAATCCTCGTGATCAGCGACGATCGCGGGGCGCTGATCCGCGAGGCCGCACCGCCGCAGCGCTGACGGGGCGCCCGCGCCCTGCACCTCGTCAGTTTGGCTCGCGCGCGAGCACGCGAGCCAACATGTCCAAGAGGCGATCGGCGGTGATCGGCTTCGAGAGGAAGTTTACGCCCTCGTTGACCTCTCCACGGTGGATGACGGTGTTCTCTGTGTACCCGGAGACGAACACGACGCGTGTGTTCGGGCGCCGGGCCGTGATCCGTTCAGCGAGTTGGCGGCCGTTCATGGAGGGCATCACCACGTCCGTGAGCAAGACATGGATCTCACCGCTGTATTGCTCGGCCATCTCAATCGCCTCGAGCGGATTGCCGGCGACGAGCGTGGTGTAGCCTGCTCCGCCGAGGATCGTAGCGATCAGCAAGCGGACCTGTGGGTCGTCCTCGACCAGTAGCACGACGGTGTCGGAGCGCGGCAATGCAGGGGGTGGCTCGCTGGCGATCTCCGGAGTCAGGGAGTCACCGGCGCGCGGGAAATACAGCTTGAACGTCGTGCCCTGCCCCGGCTCGGAGTAGAGCCAGACCCAGCCTCCGTTCTGCTTGACGATGCCGTAGACCGTGGCGAGCCCGAGCCCGGTGCCCTGCCCGGGCGCCTTGGTCGTGAAGAAGGGCTCGAATGCACGAGCACGGGTCACGGCGTCCATGCCGACGCCAGTGTCGGAGACGGCGATCATGACGTGCGGGCCGGTTCGGGCGTCGGCGTGCGTGGCCACGTACGAGCCGTCGAACTCGACGTTGGCCGTTTCGATCGTGAGCGTGCCGCCTTCGGACATGGCGTCGCGGGCGTTCACGACCAGGTTCACGATCACCTGCTCGAGCTGGGAGGCGTCCACTCGGATGGCGCCGGTCTCCGCCAACACGACCTGCAAGGCTATATCTTCACCGATCAAGCGCAGCAGCATGGGCTCGAGACCGCGCACCACGACCACTGGATCGACGATCCGCGGCTGCGTCACCTGCTTGCGACTGAACGCCAGGAGCTGCTTGGTGAGCTCGGCGGCACGCTCTCCGGCGCGGACCATTTCCGCGACGTAGTCGTACTCGATGGAGTCCTTCGGCAACCTCGCCATCGCGAGGTCGCCGAACCCGAGGATCGCCGAGAGGATGTTGTTGAAGTCGTG
>CBFGLP010001627.1:0-4899 GCA_965649595.1 uncultured Myxococcales bacterium
CACCCGCACTTCGACGAGATGACCCAGATCGCGCTGGGCATGGTCGGGATGTTCATCGTGCATCCCCGCCGCGCTCGCGGGCCGCGGGTCGATCGTGACTTCGTGCTGATGGCCCACGAGTGGAAGCTCGACGTCGGCGCCAAGCGGCCCGACCCCAACGAGATGAACGACTTCAACTTGCTGACCTTCAACAGCAAGGCGTTCCCCGGCACCCAGCCGCTGCTGGTCGGCAAGGGCGAGCGGGTGCGGATCCGGTTCGGGAACCTCGGCCCGATGGACCACCACCCGATCCACTTGCACGGGTTGAGCTTCGAGGTCACCGCGACCGATGGGGGTGAGGTGCCCGCATCGGCGCGGCGGCCCGACACGACCGTGCTGGTGCCGGTCGGCGCCACGCGGGTGATCGAGTTCGTGCCCGAAGAGCCGGGCGACTGGGCGATGCACTGTCACATGACCCACCACGTCATGACGCAGATGGGCCACGGGCTGCCGGTTATGATCGGAGCCAACACGCAGAAGCTCGAGCAGCGGATGCAGCGGGTCGAGCCGGGCTACATGGTCATGGGCGCGCAGGGCATGGGCGGCATGGGTGACATGGACATGCCGATCCCGCCAAACAGCCTGCCCATGAAGGGCGGCCCCGGGCCCTTCGGCAGCATCGACATGGGCGGCATGTTCACGATCCTCAAGGTCCGCGACGAGCCGGACAAGGCCGATCCCGCGGGGTGGTACGTGCACCCGCCGGGGACGGTCGCCGAGAAGGCCGATCCGGCGCGGATGCAGGCGGACGGGATCGTGGTGACCAAGTGAGCCGCTCCCTTCGGTCCTAGGTTCTGTTGCAAATCGATTGTTGCCACCCGGCCGCCGGCCTCGCTGCCACAATGCAGCCATGAGGCCGGCGCGTCCCCTCCTGCTCTCCTCGCTGTTGATGGGTTGCCCGGTCAAGGGTGACCCGAACGACGACGACGTCGGTGGCTCCGAGACCGACTCGTCCTCCGAGACCGACTCGTCCTCCGACACGGATCCGTCCTCCGACACCGACTCATCCTCCGAGGAGGAGACCGGTTCGACCGAGTCCGAGACCGAGAGCGAGTCCACCGAGTCCGAGACCGGCGAGCAGCCCATCGAGCTGATCCCCACCAACGCCGACTGGTTCGGGCACACCCGAAAGATCGCGCATCGTCGCCTCGACGGTGAGGAGCAGCTCCTGCTCGGGGGCAGCACGAAGGTCGGTGAGGGTGTGCTGGTCGACGACGCCGGCGTGCTGGCGATCGACCTCGACGGGGCGACGCGCTGGAAGTCGATCGAGCCGTGGCCGGACAAGGGTCGCAGCGTGGTCGATCTCCTGCCCCTGCCCGAGGGCGGAACCTGGGTGACTGGCTGGACCTACGACGAGGGCACGCTGGGTGACGGTCCGAGCTGGATCTGGCTGGGCACGCTCGACTTCGAGGGTAACTGGGTGGTGCTCGAGGACACGCCACAAGCCAACGAGCCGAGCTCGACGGCGCTGCGCAGCGACGGCTCGGCGGCGATCCTCCACACGGTCTTCTACGGCTACGGCATCCACGACTACTCGGAGCTCGGCCAGCTCGAGTGGTCGCTCGAGATGTGGGGAAGCGAGAGCCAGTTCGCCACGGCCGTGGTCGCGGTCCCCGGGGCACTGATCACGGGCGGCACGGAGGCCGACAACGTGCTCGAGCCGAGCCACCAGTGGCTATGGTTCCAGCGCATCTCCGACGCTGGCGAGCCGCTCGATCAGGTCGTCCATCCGGGACCTGCCAACGCGTTCGAGCAAGTGATGGACATGCGCTTCGACGACGCCGCGCTGATGCTCGAGGTCCTGGCCGCGCGCGAGCCATGGTCGGACGACGCCCAGGCAGTGTGGCTGACCCTCGACATCGACGATCTCGGCCTGCTGGCTGCACGCGAGCTCGGCCAAGGTGTGCCGCGCATGCTCGAGCCCGACGGCCAGGGCGGCGCATGGATAGCGGTCGAGGACGCAGACGACGTGTCCACGCTCCGCCACTACGACGAGGCCGGCGTCGAGACCTGGTCGGCCGAGATCGGCGATTGGCTCGACATCGCGTTCGACCACCAGACCTCGCGCGCCTACGTGCTGAGCCGCGACGGCGAGGGCCTGGCGACCGGCATCCTCGTCGTCGAGCTCTGATTCGCGGACTACTACGAGCGCCTACGCGCCTGCGCCCGCTCGAACACGCTCGCGCAGGCGCGAATGATCGCCTCGGCTTGGGCCGGGGTCATGTAGCTGGCGTCGGTCTCGCTGCCGAAGGACTCTTCCAAGTAGAATCCTTCGTCCTCGCCGTCGCTGAAGTAGCCCCGCTGCTCGGGAGTGACGAGCCCGCTGGGATCGCAGCCCGTCATGCACAGGGTGAACGACCACGCGTCCCACTTGGCCCGAAAGTAGAAGCGGTGGCCGTGCACGCGCCCGTTGGCCTGGACCGGGTGCTGACCGTCGAGCTCGTACTCGATCCCGGCTTGCTCGTCCTTTACCGACGCAGACGGGGCGCGCTGGCCGGGGAGGACCAGCGTGGTCGAGCAGCCAGGGCACGGGACCTCACGTCCGGCCGCGCTCCCATCGGTGAACAGCTGCTCGTTGCAGTGGGGACATACGACAACCTGTAACGACATGCCGGCGTGTATAGCTCGCGTCGGTCCCCGAGCAACGAGTAGGATGTGGCGTGCTCGCGGGCAACGATCCGACGCCGTGGAACCTGCTGCACGACGGCAAGCTGGTTCGGATCGTTCGCACGGGCTCGAGCGCGCGGCTGAGGGTCGAGATCCCGCACTTGCGTGCCCGCTTCGAGCCGCCCGGTGACGCGTTCGTGCTCCACCTGCACGGGATCGAGCTGCTGGGCTACCTGCCCTACTCGGATCGCTGGGATGAGCCGCTGATCGTGGATCCCGCAGCGATCGTGGCGGCCAGCCCAACCCTAATCGAAGCCGAGCCGCACGAGGCCGAGCACGGTGATCTCGATCGCGCGCGGATGATCGTGTGGGGCAGCCTCGGCAGCCTGCGACTGACGTACGCCGGCCTGACGATCGAGCTCGACACGGGTTTCATCGGCTCGTCCGAGCCGACGGGCCGACCAGTCTCGCTCGCCGAGCTGTCCGACGCCAACGCCCGCTTCTGGCAGGATTGGCGCGCGCATTGGACAGGCCACGAGGTGCATCCGCTGGTTCGTTCAGCGATGCACACCAGCTGGACACCGGAGCTGCTCACGGAGCTGATCGAGGCCTGGCAGCGCGAGCGAACCAGCGACCTCGCCGCGACGATCGCCATCATCGACGAGGCCCTGCGTGATCGGGCCCCGAGCCGGCTCGCAGACGAAGTCGACGTCGAGCGCTGGCGCGCGACCTGGACGAGCGCGCCGGGTGCCGCGTTGGCCGAGCTGGGCCGGGCTGCGCGAGCGAGCTGGGACATCCTGCTCGGCGACACGAACGAGATCCCCTACGACGAGCGAGCACGGGCCAACGCGGCGCGCTGGGACCAGCTGCGTCGCTGCGTCGCCACGCTCGTGAACGCCTCGTCCGACCCACGCGTTGGGCGAGCGATCGAGGAGATGCTGCGTGGGCCCTCGGCGTGCTGGTTTCATGTCGATCAGGTGGGCCACGTCGCTGAGCCCTTCGAGGCCCCCGACGACCAACCGAGCTTCGCCGACCATGCGCTCCCGCTGCTCGCCGTGCATGGTGACGCCGGCAGCGTCGCCCGCCTGCGCGAGCTGGCCCGGCGGCTGCTCATCGAGGCCGACTGCAACGACGCGGAGATGGCCGAGCGGCTGACGGCGCTGGCCGAGCAGCTCGAGCGCCGTTGGCCGCACGATCGCGCGATGCCGGATGCGGTGGAGCAGGCGCTCCGGCATCGGCGCGGATCGTGATGGATCCTCAGCGCTCCCAGACACCACGCAAAAGAGGGTGACGAGCCAAGCTCGCCACCCTCCCCTTCGGACCCGAAGCTCGAGCCTTTCGGCCCGGACGGGCCGACGAAGCCCTTCAGACGGTCCCGCTCACCTGCGGAACTTGTCCGACATCAGGTCGCCGAGGGTCGCGCCCGCCTCGCTGGCGTTCGCGAACCCTTGCGCGTCCGCGAGGTCGTCCTGCCGGCGCGCGCTCTTGATCGACAGACCGATCTTGCGCTCGTTGGCGTCGAGCTGGATGACCTCGGCGCGGACGGCCTGGCCGGGCTCGAGCACCTGACGGGGATCCTCGATCCGCTCCTCGCTGATCTCCGAGATGTGGATCAGACCCTCGACGCCCGGGATGATCTCCGCGAACGCGCCGAAGTCGGTCAGCTTCAGGATCTTGACCTCGGTGACCTTGCCGATCGGGAACTCGTAGGGCACGCGGTCCCACGGGTCGCTCGACAGCTGCTTGATGCCCAGGCTGATCTTGGGCTTCTCGCCGGTGTTGTCGATGTTCAGCACGGCGGCGCGGACCGAGTCACCCTTCTTGTAGAGCTCGGAGGGGTGACGGACCCGCTGCGTCCAGCTGAGGTCGGTGATGTGGACGAGGCCGTCGATGCCCGGCTCGAGCTCGACGAACACACCGAAGTCCGCGATGTTGCGGATCACGCCCTCGACCACGGTGCCGGGCGGGTAGTTCTCGAGCACCTTCTCGTAGGGGTTCTCCTCGAGCTGCTTCATGCCCAAGGAGATGCGGTTCTGCGAGACGTCGATGTCGAGCACGACCGCCTTGACCTCGTCGCCGAGGTTGACGATCTGCTTGGGGTTCTTGATCTGCCGCGTCCAGCTCATCTCGGACACGTGGACCAAGCCCTCGATGCCCTCCTCGAGCTCGACGAACGCGCCGTAGTCCTTGATGCTGACCACCTTGCCCTGGACGACGGTGCCGGGGATGTACTTCTCCTCGGCGTTGATCCAC
>CBFGLP010001628.1:0-5184 GCA_965649595.1 uncultured Myxococcales bacterium
GCGTGGTGGAAGCTGCGGATCGAGAACCCGTAGCTGGCCGCGATGTCGAGCATCAGCGACATCTCGTCGGCCCGATAGCAGTGCATGTGCACGAGGATCTCGCCGTCGAGCACGGCGGCGAGCGTCTCGAGCCCGAAGTCGCGGGCCGGCGGCTCGGGCCGCTCGCTGTCCTTGCCGTTGGGGCCCTTCTGCTTGCCGGTCTCCCACAGCGCGAGCTTGCGTTGGTAGTTGTCCCAGCGGGTCTGATACTCGACGGCGTCTTGGAACGCCTTGCGATGACCGGCCGCGTTGCCCATCCGCGTCGAGGGCCCGCCCTTTTGGCCATAGACCCGCTTGGGGTTCTCGCCGCAGGCCATCTTGAGCCCCGCCGGCGCGCCCTCGAAGCGAAGATCCTCGGCCGAGCGCGGGTTGGGGCGCAGCTTGATCGTGAACGTGCGGCCGCCGATCAGGTTGGCGGACCCGGGCAGGATCTGGGCCGCGGTCACGCCTCCCGCGAGCGCGTGGCCGAGCTGGGGATCTTGCGGCCAAAAGCCGTCCTCGGCCCGAACGTGAGCGGTGACGGGGGCGGTCGCCTCGTTCCCGTCGCTGTGGCCCGCGAGACCAGGGGACGCATACACGCCCATGTGCGAGTGCGTGTCGATGATCCCAGGCGTGATCACCTGCTCGGCCGCGAGCTCGATCACCGCGACGCCCTCGGGCGCCTCGATCGCGTCGAGCGAGCCGACCTCGGCGATCCGCCCGTCGAGCACCAGCACGGCGCCGGGCTCGAGCACGGTGCCAGCGGCGGTCATCACCTTTGCGCCACGCAGCAGCAGATCGGGGCCGCTCGGCTGGGCCCTCGGCGCGGGCTCGGTCCTCGTCTCGGGTTGCGTGTCCTCGGGCTGGGCGGTCGGAGTCTCGCGCTTGTCACAGGCGCCTGCGAGCACGAGCAGCAGGCCGATGCCGACGAGCCTGCCGAGCTGGAGTGATGGCATGCCCGACGCTAAGTCCTCGCGCGGCTGCTCGGCAAGCCGAAGGGTCCACGGCGCGTCAGCTGCATGGAAGAGCCCCCCTCTGGGGGCCAGACGGACCCTTGCGAACCCGAAACCAGCCCACCGAGGTCGCTACGCGACCTCG
Organism: uncultured Myxococcales bacterium; assembly: GCA_965649595.1. Classification (GTDB taxonomy): domain Bacteria; phylum Myxococcota_A; class Polyangia; order Nannocystales; family Nannocystaceae; genus Plesiocystis. Next base: position 1,117 of record CBFGLP010001628.1, read on the forward strand.
CGGCCGCGCAGCGGCCGTGCGTGGCAGAGTGCACGGCGCCCGCGGGGGGGCTAAACACCACCGGCTGGCGCTGATAAGGTGCGCCGAATCGTGAGCGAGCCCCTGCCCACGGACGCGGTCGGCGAGCCGACCCGGTCTCTCGGTGGCCTGGCCGCGCTGGCCTTGGTCGCGGGGTCGATGCTCGGGATCGGGATCTTCATCTCGCCACCCGAGGTCGCCGCTCACGTGCCCGGCACGACCCCCTTCATGCTCATGTGGGTGCTGGGCGGGCTCGCTGCGCTGTTCGGCGCGCTGAGCCTCGCCGAGCTCGGTGCCATGCTGCCGCGCTCCGGCGGCGACTATGCCTACCTGCGGCAGAGCTGGGGTCCGGGCATCGCGTTCGCGGCCGGCTGGCTGCAGCTGCTGGCGATCTTCCCCGGCTCGCTCGCCTCGGTCGCGGTCGCGACCGCCAAGTACCAGCTCCCGACCTTGCTCGGCCCCGGGTTCGCCGAGCCGCTCGTGCTCTTCGGCCTCGAGCTGCCCGCCTCGCACGTGTGGGCGGCCGCGATCATCGTCGGCCTGACGCTGATCAACCATGTCGGCGTCAAGATCTCGGGCGTGGTCCAGGTGCTGGTCACCGTGGTGCCGCTGGCGGTCTTGCTGGTCACCACGCTGGTCGTGCTCTGGCGCCACGATCACGCGACGGTCACACCGATGCTGACCGACGCGACGGTCGACGATCACAGCATGATCGACTTCGCCCGCGCGTACCTGCCGGTCTACTTCGCGTTCTCGGGCTGGAACGCGGCGATCTACGTGGGCGCCGAGATCAAGCACCCGGCCCGCAACCTGCCCCGCGCACTGGTGGGTGGGACCGCGATGGTCACCGCCTTGTACTTCATCCTCTGCCTGGGCTTCCTCGAGGTGTTCTCGTTCGAGGGCCTGGCCAACGTCGGCGAGGCCGGGACCGCCGCCGCCCAGGCGATCTTCGGCCCGATCGGGGTGACCGCCGTGACCGGGCTGATCGTCCTGGCGATGATCGGCTCGCTCAACGGCTCGGTCCTGACCGGCTCGCGGATCGCCTACGCGATGGCCCAGGAGGGCGACTGCAACGAGGCGGCCGGCCGCCTGCACCCCCGCTTCGCGACCCCGGTCGTCGGCCTGTGGATGCAGTGTGGCCTCGCGCTCCTGCTGCTCTTTTGCGATCTCGTGGTGTTCGGCCCGGGCATCGACTCGCTGATCGCCTACACCTCGAGCGCGATGCTGATCACCGGCACGCTGACGGTGCTCGCCGTGATCATCTACCGCCGACGGATGCCCGAGCTGCACCGGCCCTACAAGACCTGGCTCTACCCGCTGCCGCCGCTCGCCTACGCGGCCTCGAGCGTGCTGGTGCTGCTCCTGTTGATGCGCCAGGGCGATCCCTCGGTCTGGATCGCGGGTGGTTGGTTTGGCGGCGCGCTGCTCTTCCACCGCCTGGTCGGGCCTGGTCGCGTGCGCCCGCAAGCACCTCGAGCTACGCCCGAGCCGGTGATTCACGATGCCTGAACGAGCAGCAGGGCCAACGCGCCGCTCGACCGCACGCACGCTCCCTCGTCTCGCCTTCGCCGCCTTGCTCGGCGGCTGCGGCACCGAGCACGGCATCGTCGAGGTCTATTGGCAGGTCGAGGACGCGGCGCTCGAGCGGATCTACCCGCAGGGCAGCCGACCAAACACGTGCGACTTCACCAGCCGCAGCGGCGAGCGCTTCGATCTGCGCGTGCGCCTGTCGATCGTCCGCAACACCGAGGCTTGCGCTGCCGAGCCCGACGCGCCCGACTGCTCGGTGATCGAGCCGCTGCTCTTCGCTTGCGATCGAGCCCGCGGCACCGCGACCGAGGTCCCGCCTTCGGCCGAGGGCGACAGCGACCCCGGCTACCTGATGTTCGTCGATCCGGTGATCGTGCCGCGCGAGAGCGAGTCGTTCGTCGCGTCGCCGACCTGCGTCTCCCGCCCGGGTCCGCGGGTGCGCAAGATCCGAGGGGGCCGCATCGCCGACCTCGAGATCTACCAGCTGATCATCCAAGCCATCGACCCCACGGCCGAGGGTGTGGACGCGCGGCTGGACCTCGACGGCTGCCGTGACGAGAGCGGCGATTCGGGCGACTCCGACGATGGATCGCAGACCGATACGGGCATGAGCACGGACACCGACTCGACCGGCACCGACTCCACCGGCTGACAACGCACCTTGAATGCACCCTGCGGACCCCTGGTCGAAGGCCCGGCGCGGGGCTGGCCTGCCTGCTATGCTCCGCGCGAGGACGCATTGATGCCTCGACCCCGGCTCCGAACGTGGATGCTCGCGCTGACCCTCATGGGAGTCGGCGCCGACGTGGCTCTGGTCTCGACCCCCGCCGAGGCTCACCTCGCCAAGTGGGGTAGCTGGGAGATCACGCATCGCAACTTGATGAAGCTGTTCCCCGACGCCGACCCCAACGGCTGGAGGATCAAGCGCTACCAGTTCTCCGACGAAGAGGTCCGGCTGCTCGAGCGCGAGCTGGGCTTCGAGCTCTATCCCGAGGACAAGACGCCCGAGTTCTACGTAGCCTCGGACGTCGACGGCAAGCTGCTCGGGGTCGCGCTCTTCATCGACCCGCGGACCAAGCCCAAGATCCTCGACGGCAGCGTGCTCACCCTCGAGGTCGGCATCGGCGTCGACGCTCGCGGCAAGATCAACCGCGTTCGAGTCTACGACTACCGCGGTGACGTGCGGCTGACCGAGCCCGAGTTCCTCGATCAGCTCAAGGACCGTGGCCTCGACTCCGAGTTTCGGATGGGCAAGGATGGGTTGAAGCCCGTCCCAGGCGAGGACGAGGAGAGCCAGCTGGTCGCCAACGCCGGCCGCGAAGCGCTGCTGCTGATGAAGGTCGCGCTCGGGCGCCAGTAGCAATTGCTGCGGGTAGTGCATTCCCTGCTCGTGCTGCGGCCGCGCCCTGCTACCCTCGCTCGGCGATGCCTCGGCACAGCTTCGAGCGGCCCCGCGGAGAGTTGATCGAAGTCGAGATCGACTCGAAGGTGCTGCGCGACAACCAGCTCGGCGACCCCTCGCGCCGGCACGTCGCCGTCTATCTGCCGCCCGGCTATGACGACGACCCCCTCGAGCACTTCCCGCTCTTCGTCGGTCTCGCGGCGTTCGGCGGCAGCGGCTTCAAGCTGCTCAACTGGCAGAGCTTCGAGGAGTCGCTCCCGCAGCGGCTCGATCGGCTGATCGCCGAGGGCAAGATGGGCCCGGTTGTGCTCGCGCTGCCCGACGGCTTCACGCGGCTCGGCGGCAACCAGTGGGTCGACTCGCCGGTCATGGGCCGCTGGGAGGCGTTCATCCTCGACGAGATGCTGCCCACGCTCGAGCAGCGGTTCCGGATCCGCAAGGGCCCGCGCAACCGGGTCGTGTTCGGCCACTCGAGCGGTGGTTACGGCGCGCTGATCCACGCGCTGCGCCACGGCGAGCACTGGCGAGCCGCCGCCTCGCACAGCGGCGACGTCGGCTTCGAGCTGGTCTACGGGCGCACGCTGCCGCAGGCCAACGCCGCGCTCGACGGCATCGATCACGACGTCGAAAAGTTCCTCGCCAAGCTCTACCAAGCCGATCGAATCCGCTCGCACGAGTTCGACGTGCTCACGATCCTGGCGATGGCGGCCAGCTACGCGCCCGAGGAGCCGCTACCGCTCGGCATCCGGCTGCCCGTCGATCCCGAGACCTGCGCTCGCGATCCGCAGCGCTGGGCACGATGGTTGGAGCACGATCCGCTGCACATGATCGATCGACCGGAGTGCCTCGCCTCGCTGCGCAAGCTCCGGGCCCTGTGGCTCGACTGCGGTCGCCACGACGAGTACTTCATCCACTTCGGGACCCGGGCGCTGGTCCGACGGCTCGAGGCCGAGCGGATCGACCACGTCTACGAGGAGCACCTCGGCGGCCACTCGGGCGTGTCGCACCGGCTCGATCTCTCGCTGCCCTGGCTCTACCGGATGGTCGAGTAGGGGCGGGGGGTTCTTAATCCCCCGCAGGCGCCGTGGACTCCTATTACCCCCGCAGGCGTCGTGCAC
>CBFGLP010001629.1:0-1552 GCA_965649595.1 uncultured Myxococcales bacterium
GTGCACGACGCCTGCGGGGGCCAAAGCAGGTGGACAAGGGCCGGGACGCCCTCCATACTCCGCCCCTCCCGATGGCACGCGTCACCGTCGAAGACTGCCTGGAACAGATCCCCAACCGCTTTGCCCTGACGGTCCTGGCCTCGCGCCGGGCTCGGGCGCTCAGCGAGAACCGTGGCACGCCGCTGGTGCCGGCCAACAACAAGGTCGGAGTGCTCGCGCTGCGCGAGATCGCCAAGGGCCAGGTCCGCTACGAAGAGAACGTCGAAGAGGTCATCCTCGCCTTCATCGACGAGCAGCGCCAGCAGCTGCTCGCGGGCGTGGCCACCGACAACACCTTCATCGACGCCGCTTCCTTCACCGCCACCGATGACGAGGAGGAGGAGGAGGACGACGACGTGAAGGAGCTCGAGCCCGATCCGGACAAGCTCTCCGCCGACGAGGACGAGGAGACCGAGGCCGAGGAGGAGGTCGAGGAAGAGGAAGAAGAGGCCGAGGAGACGCTCGAGGAGGAGACGCTCGACGACGAGGTCGATCCGACGGTGCTCGAGGATCTCGACGACGACGTCGAAGGTGGGGAAGAGGAAGAGGAAGAAGCCGAAGCCCCCGCCGACGACGATGACTGAGCCCTCGCGGCTGATGGTCCTAGTCAGCCGCTCGCGGCTGAAGGTCCTAGTCAGCCGCCCGCGGCTGAAGGGGTCCTCGCTGAGCGAGGTGGGTTTCGTTGCGCTGGCCTTGGTGAGCGCGCTCGGTTGTGCCGACAAGGCACCGCCAGCGCGCTTTCCTGATCCGCCACCACCCGAGCTGGCCAAGCCGCTCCCGCCCGAATCCGAGCCTATACCAGCCGCCGAGTCGACCCCCACGGCGGAGCCTGCGGAAGACGTAGACAATTCCGACTCCGGGCCACGTGAGGTCGATGGATCGACGCACGAGGACGAGCCGGCGCCGCACGTGCGATGATAGGCCGCCCGTGGGCCCCGCATGAGCGCGCCTCTCGACTCGCGACTCGAAGCTCTGGTTGGTAGCACCCTCGATGGTCGCTATCGCGTCGACGCATTGCTCGGCCGCGGTGGCATGGGCGCGGTGTTTCGTGCGACGCACCTCGGGCTCAAGCGCGAGGTCGCTATCAAGGTCCTCTACCCGGACATCGGCAGCGACCCCTCGGTCGCCAAGCGCTTCGAGCGAGAGGCCCACAGCGCGTCGCGCCTCGATCACCCGCACTGCGTCCGGGTGACCGACTTCGGCAGCAACGACGCGGGCATGCGCTACTTGGTGATGGAGCTGCTGCAAGGCAGCGAGCTGAGCAAGCGCCTCGGTGAGCCCTGGCCGGTCGACGCGGCGCTCGAGGTGCTCGAGCAGGTGCTCGCGGCGCTCGAGCACGCGCACCACCACGGGATCGTCCATCGCGACCTCAAGCCCGAGAACATCTTCCTGACCAAGGACTTCCGCGGGGTCGAGATGGACGATCCCGTGGTGGTGCGCGTGCTCGAGCGCCGCGAGCACCTGCTCGAGCACCTCGAGCGCCGCGTCGACCGGCCAGGGCTCGCCGAGGCGC
>CBFGLP010001630.1:0-6096 GCA_965649595.1 uncultured Myxococcales bacterium
AGCAAGGTCTTGAGCGTCTCGAACATCACGACCGGATCGCCGCCGACGAAGTCGCAGCGGCCACAGCCGTTGACGAAGAGCGTGTCACCGGTGACCACGCTCTCGCGCAGGCGATAGCTGCACGACCCCGGCGTGTGTCCGGGCGTGTGCATCATCGTGATCTCGAGCGCCGCGCCGAGCTCGACCGTCTCACCCGGCCTGCACGAGCGGAGGTTCTCGCAGCGAAAGCCCGAGAACTCGATCTCCGGCGCGAGCATGTAGACCGGCACGTCGCGCTCGGCCAGCAACGCCTCGACCCGGTTGACGTGATCGAGGTGGCTGTGCGTGCACAAGATCGCGGCGATCTCCACGTCGAGGCGCTCGGCCTCGCGCAGGATTGTCGGCGTGTGCCAGGCCGGATCGACGACGGCGACCTGGCGGGTCGAGCGATCACCGAGGAAGTAGATGAAGTTGTCCCACGGACCGAGCTCGAACTGATGGACGAAGGTGCCGTCGTCGCTCATGCGCGGGCGAGGGTAGCACTAGGACGTCGACCGCTCCTGCACGACCAGCTCGCCGCTGATGATCGCTCGGTCTCGTTCGGCGAAGCAGAGCCGATAGCAGCCTGGCTGCGAGGGCGCTGCGAGCTCGAGCCGCAGGTGCTCCGTCCGCGGGCCTCGAAGCGAGATCGGCTGCTCGTCGCCGACCGGCTCGAACTCGCCAGGCTCGCTCGTCTCGTCGGTGTCCTCGCCGATCTGCGATCGCGTCCACCACAGCCGCCCGCTCAGGTCGCTGGTCGCCCGACCGAGCGTCAAGCTCACGCCGATCGGCTCGCCCTCGAGCCCATCCGTGTCCACGACCGTGCGCGCGAGCGAGAGCTGGCCGAGCTCGCTGCCCGCGAGCATGTCGGGCCGGCCGAGCAGCGCCCCCAGCGTCGAGCGGAGGCTCGCGTCGGTGAAGATATTGAAGTGCTCGCCACCGACTGGCATCGCTTGGCTGCCGGGCAAAAGCCCGCTCCAGACCGGCACCGCCGCGTCGCCGGCGTCCTCGAACACGCCGCGGCGGGTCCGAAAGCCTTCGCCCGAGGGCACGAGCTGAATGTGGTTCATGGTCACGTGCCGCGTGCCGAAGAACGAGAAGTACTCGACGTGCTTCGGCGCGCGCTCGGGCCCGAGCTGATCATGAAAGGCGCACGCCTGCTCGAGGTTCTCGGCGACCAAGCCGAGCCGCTCGACCAAGGTCGAGTCCCACACGTCAATCCGCCGCTCGCGGCTGTCGGGGCCGCCGTCCCACACGAAGCAGTCACCCTTGCGCGGTAACAATTGATAGAGCGAGGGGAACGCGGGGTTGCTGACCAGCGCGTGGACCTGCCGCGCGCTGAGGTAGAGCTGCGACTCCTCGCCCAAGGCCGCGGTCAGGGCCAGCGGCGCGCCGCGGTGCGGGGTGCCGAGCGAGATGAAGCGGACCACCTTGGCCCGCGCGCTGGTGTCGAGATCGGGGTCGTTGGCCTCGAGGAAGTAGCGAGCGACCAAGCCACCGAGGCTGTGTGCGACCAGGTTGATCTGAACCGCTTCGCCGAGCTGCTCGACGACCTCGCGCAAGCGCACGCCCAGCTGCCGAGCGGCCAGCGCGTTGTCCCGCCGCCAGTCGAAGGGGAAGATCACCAGGCGCTCGTCGGTGAAGCCGAGCTGCTCGAGATCCTCGATCAATCTGTCATAGACGTGCACCGGGCCAACTCGACGGATGATGTCGCCGACCTCCAGCTCGACTTCGGACAATTCCTGCTCATGGCGATAGGGCAGCCACAATTGCAGCAACCCCGCCGGCCAGATGCGTCCGGCGCTCGGGTGGTAGAGCTGTGAACCCATCAATCCGGGGATCAAGACGACGATTTCCATGCTCGTGCTCCTATTCGTCTCGTCGATAATCGGCGAGTACCTCGATCAGCGCCTGTACCGATGACCTGCGCTCGGGCCGGATCTCGGCCAAGCTCGCGCGGGAGATGCTCGGCCGACACAGCAGCGGGCCGATCTCCCAGGCCGGCTCGTGGCCGCCGCGCGAGCAGAGGTCGAACAGATCGTCGCGCGAGGAGGCGAACCTCAGGTCCGGCTCGCTGGCGATCAGCGCAGACGCGACCAAGAGCAGCGCGACCGCGAGCTCGAGCGGACACTCGGCCTCGCGCGCGTGACGACGCAGGTCGCGGGTCGAGATCACGAACGCGCCAGCCATGAACACCGCCGAGCGGTTCCAAGGCAGCTCGCCCACTTCATCGTGCTGTGGCTCGGCCAGGATCCAGCTCGGCGTGATCGTTGCCACCCAGTCGAGGCCGAGATCCGACCGGATCCGATCGGCCCGCGGAAAGAAGTCACGCGCGACCAAGTTGGCGCCCACGTGCTCGAGCGCCTCGCTCGAGATCTCGCGCGTGTGCTTGCGTGCCCACCCGCGCACCTGCTCGGCCGACGCGACGGTCCCGGTCGGCAGCGCGGCCAAGATCTCGACGAATCGATAGGTGTCCTGCGCGGCGTCGAGCAGCTCGAGGATGTCTGCCAGCTCGGGGACCTCTCCGACGAGATCCCAGACGCCGACGCATATTTGCGTCGGCCCGCCGCAGGGCACGCCTCGAGCGGCGTGATCGCGGTGGTCGAGGCTCCGGCCAGGCACGTGGATCAGCGGTCGACGGTTAGTCATGGTTCGAGTCACGACTGCTCCTTCTCGGCCTTGGTGGTTGGATTCGTGGCAGGTGGGGGCGCGGGCGCGAACAATTGCGCGGCCCCGGTCAGCCGATGCAAGGTCGGAATCCCCCACTCGAACCCGGCGTCGCGACCGATACACAGCTCGAGCCGCGCCTCGGTGATCGCCGAATCTATGTTTCCCGAGCGGACCAATTCGTTGTAGAGCGCGGCGGTCTGGACGATCACGGTCGTGCGTGGCAGCGGGAATTGGCTAGCGACCACCGCGGGCACGCCAAAGCGGACCAAGGTCTCAGCCAAGACCGCGAAGGGCCGATCGTGCTCGCCGACCGCGGTCTCGCAGGCGCTCAGGACGACCAGGCGAATCGGGAGATCTCGCAGCATCAGCGCGAGTGTCTCGGCGTCGAGCGGCTCGCTGCCGCCCGAGCGATCGCGCAGCAGCAGGTGCCCGCGCCCTCCCTCGACCACGCCGTGGCCGGAGAAGTGCAAGATCGTCGGTCGATGCTCGGTCAGCGCCGCGTGCAGCGAGGCCCGCGACGCGGCTTCGACCACCTGGAGATCGAGGGTGCCCGGCTCGAGCAAGGCTCCGAACGCCTGCTCGATCGCCCGCTGGCTCTCTTCCCACGGGACTGGGCGCTGATCGTCGGGCTCGGCCGCCGCGAACAGGACCGTCTGGCGCTCGCCCCCGATGAAGCCGGAGCCGGGGCTCGAGCCGTCGAGCTCCGGCACCGCGACGATTCGGACGATCGGGCGGCCGCGCCGAGGCCCGGCAGGATCATCGGGGGCGACCAGGAATTCCCACGGGACGCGCTGCACCAATTCGCCCGCGCCGAGGATCTCGACGCTCAGTGTCGGCACGTCCGCGAGCGCCGAGTAGAGGCGGCCGACATCACCACTAAAGAGCACATCATGGAGCTTGCGTCCGAGCTCGGCGATCTCGTCGGCCGTCGGCCGATCATGGGCACCGAGCACCGCTCTTTCCAGGACTGCTCGAAAGCTCGCGAGCTCACTCAAAACCGGGTTTGGCACCCGCTCGATGGCCAGGCGGTTGCGATGTCGAGCGACCACGCAAGCGCCGTCGCCCCCCTCGATCACGGCGATGCTGAGCGAGGTCTCCATGTATGGAGGTTAGACCGGCGCCGCCGATCCACCCGCGTCGCGCGGCTCCTACCCGCGGGCCGACGGATTTACCTTGGCTCTCGCTCGGTCGCGTCTCGCGGCTACCTCCAAGGGAGGGGCGCCCTCGTACGCGACCGATGACCGGCCCGGTCGAGGGGCGTGGTCAGTCGATCACGGCTACCGAGAGCCACGCCTCGACGCTCGATTGCCAGTGCAGATCCTTGCCCGCGAGCGGGACGCTACCCACGGTCGAGCGAGAGATCCTAGCGCTGGCGAAGATCTCGGGACCAAGCCGCTCGCGTGCTAGATCGAGGTATTCGGTGGGAAACGCGAATGCCCCGTCGTCGCTGACCTCGCAACGAATCTCGACCCACTCGCTCCAGCCGGTGCCCGCGGGGGTCGCCCCCAGGGTCACGACCAGCTCGATGGGCTCGGCGCCTCCGGGCGTCGACCAGGTCCAGCTCGCTAGCCCCTCGCTGTCGAGCGTCTCGACGTCGAGCGCGACCCCGAGCGGCAAGAGCTCGTTGGGCACCTCGATGTCGAGATCGAGATCCGGGAGATCTTCGAAGGTCGCGGCGAGCGTGGAGATCTCGCCATAGGGCGCCCCGTCCGGAGGTGGCGGAAGGGCGGCGTAGTACCAGGTTGGACTAAATTCGGTGGCGGGGGTGGCCTCGAGCACGACGGGCCCATCGCCGATGTCGAAGCTCGCCATGTCGACCGCGATATCCTCGAACCAGTTATCGAGGGGGTCGCCGCCTATGCCTTGGCCCTGCGTATACCAAACCCAACACGAGTCGACGCCAGCAGGCTCGACGATGCTCTCCATGCACAGCAGCGAATCATCGGTATATGCGGTGGTGTAGAATACCGCATCCACCCATTGCGACGGGTCGACGGCGGCGTGGGACACCACGTGGCTGATCGATCCGGACGCGTTCGACCAATCGATCTTCGGAGCGTAGGGGCGAGTGTCATATTCGCCAATTGGACAGTCGTCCTCGCCCGTGGTCCCGTCGGTCTCCGGGTCGCCTTCGGTGCCTGCCTCGTCATCGATTCCCTCGTCGGCCGCGCTGCCGGCGTCGTCGTCGGTCTCCGTGCTCTCGCCTTCACCCAATTCGTCGGCCGACAAATCGTCTTTGACGCAGCCGAGGGTGAGGAGCGCGACTATGTGGATCGAAGTGATTCGATGCATCGTGTCGGGTGTGCCACCGCCGACCCGAATCGATCGGGTCGGCGCATGACTTTTCGCCCGGCTCAGTCGATGACCGGGACCCCATGCAGGTACGCGTCGACCACCGATCGCCAGAGCAAGTCCTTGCCCGCGAGCGGTGCGGTGCCAGTTACCGAGCGACTGAGCCTCACGAAGGCGTACAGCTCCGAACCCATCCGCTCGGTCGCGTAGTCGACGTATTCGCTGGGAAACGCGAACTCGCCGTCGTCGCTGACCTCACAACGGATCTCGAGCCACTCGCTGATGCCGTTCGGGCTCGCGCCCACCCGGACGAGCAGCTCAATCGGCTCGGTGCCACCAGGTGTCGACCAGGTCCAGCTCGCCAGCTCATCGCTGGTCAGCGTGGCGACATCGAGCGCGTGGTTGAGCGGCAGGACCTGGTTCGGTACGTCGAGGTCGAGCTCGAGATCGGGCAGGTCCTGGAAGGTCGCGGCCAACGTGGCGACCTCACCAAAGGGCACTCCCGCGGGAGGGTCGGCGAACGCGGCTGCGTAGTACGTCGGATTGAATTCGCCAGCGGGCATTTCGACGAGCGCGACGGGCCCGTCGCCAATGTTGAAGCTGACGGTGTCGACCGCGAGATCCTCGTACCATGCGCCCATCGGGGTCTCGCCCCCCTTGCCTTGGCCCTGTGTGTACCAGACCTCGCACGAATCGACGCCCGCGAGCTCGACGAGGGGCTCGACACAGAGCACCGAATCGTCAATGAAATCACTGGTATAGAAGTTGGCGTCGATACGATGCGCCGGGGCTATCACGCTCTGGGTCACCAGGTGATCGATCTGGCCGGATATACTTGGCCCATTGATCGTCACGAAATATGGAATGTACTCGCCGATGTCACAATCGCCGTCGCCCGTGGTCTCGTCGCCCGTGGTCTCGTCGGCCGTGGTCTCGTCCGCCGTGGTCTCGTCGGCCGTGGTCTCGTCGGTCCCCAGGTCGTCACCGAGCTCGTCATCGCTTCCCCCACTGTCGGTCGTGGTGGTGTCGGTCGTGGTGTCGGTCGTGTCACCGTCGGCTCCGGTGGTGCCGCCACTCTCGCCCTCGCTGAGCTCGTCGTCCGACGAGCTTTCCTTG
>CBFGLP010001631.1:0-2889 GCA_965649595.1 uncultured Myxococcales bacterium
TGCAGCAGGCCCATGATGTCGGCGGTGGTGCAGAAGCCCATGCACTGACCGTCGCCGGTGCCCTCGGCGTCGCACAGCTGGCCGTTGGGGGCGGTCTTGGGATCGATGCAGGCGCGCTGGCCCGAGATGTTCATGAGGTCCATGAACTCGACCTGCGGCGCGCACAGCTGGCCCTCGGGGCAGTCCGTGTCGACCTTGCACTCGCTACAGAAGTTGCCGTTGAACAGCCCGCCGAGGTTGACGACCTCGGCGCAGTAGAGCCCGTCACCGCACGCGGAGTCGGTCTCGCACATCTGCCCAGCGCTGCCGTCACCGCACTCGAAGTAGCCGTTCGGCGTGAGCGTGCAGTTGCCACCGTCGGCGCAGTCGGTATCGCTCGCGCACTCCGAGCAGACCGCGAAGCCGAGCATCGGGACGCCGTTGCAGAACAGGTCCTCGGCACAGTCGGCATCGGTCGAGCACATGTCGCCGAGGTTGCCGGGCGTCGTGCTGTCGTCGGTCGCGGTGTCGTCGGAGGGGACGAAGTCGCCCTCGTCGGGTCCGGTCGTCGAGCTCGAGGTGTCGTCGTCGTTCGAGTCGTCGGTGGTGTCGCTCGCGGTGTCGGTGCCTTCGGCCGCGGTAGTTTCACCGGCCTCGTCGTCGGCGGAGGTGCTGTCACCGCTACAGCCGAGCAGCAGCACACCCGCGCACAGCGGGAGCAAGAATCCGAACTTCGTGAGAGGAGCGAAGCGCATGGGGGTCTCCAACGATGGCAGCAGCCTCGCCAGCACGACGAGGTGGCTCAGGCTCCCCCACTCGTGGGGCGCTTGTAAAGTCCACGCGAGACCGGACAGCGCACGACCCACGACCGCTGCGCGACCCGCCAGCCCGCGTCGCACAGCGCGTTCGACCAACACGCTTGGGCCGGGATTGGATAGAGCAGCACCGGCGCGCCTGCGGGGAGGCAGGCCCGCAGCTGCTCGAGCAAGGCGGCGAGCAGCGCGGGCTCACGCGAGCGACCGGGGCCGGTCAGCGCGAGGCGCTGGATCAGGTAGGCCCGACCTTCACGAGTAATCCACGCGTGCCCGCACACGCTGCCCGAGTCGAGCTCGAGTCGCGCACGCTCGGCTGCGGGCGTGCGCTGCCACGCCTCGGGCGACCACTCCCAAATGCACAGCTCGGCGGGGTCCACCGGGCTGGCCTGCGCGTTCCAGGCCAAGGACGCGGCCGCGGTGCCTGTCGCATCCGCCAAGAGCGTCCACTCCGATCGCACCGCCTCGAAGCCGAGCCGCAGGTACCAGTCGAGCAGCGCTGGCTCGGCGAGCAGCTCGACCGCTTGGACTTCGACCCTCGCGGCGCGAGCGAGGCTGGCCTCGAGCAGCGCGGCTGCATGACCACGACCGCGCAGCTCGGGCAGCACGCCCATCCCCGCGCCGCGAGCCAGCGTGTTGAACGAGGGCGGGCGGCCGAGCAGCACGTAGCCGCCGACCTGCTCGGCGCGCACCGGCGCGAGCGGATCGACGCCCTCGCGCAGCAGCAGCGAGCACGAGCGCGGGTCCACGCACTCGCGCTCTAGCTTGCGCGCGAACCAACCGGGGCGGCGCTGGCCGGCGCCGAAGATCGCCTCGGCGACCGGCTCGAGCGAAGCGAGCGAGTCGAGGCGGTCGCCGCTGACGATCATCGCCGACATGCCGAGCCGATCATGCTAGCGCCGAGCGGCTCGGCACGGGCCTCGATCAGCGCAGCCCACAGGCGTGCTTGCACGCGTCGAGCGTCGCGCGGGCGATCGCGCGAGCCTTGGCCGCCGAGTCGCGCAGCACGTCCTCGACCTCGTCGGGGTGGGCGAGGTAGTGGGCCCGGCGCTCGCGGGCCGGAGCGAAGTGGTGATCGATCTTCTCGGTGAGCAGCTGCTTGGCGTGGCCATAGCCGAACGGCTGCCCGGCCCGGCTGCCGCTCGTGTACCACTCGCGCAGCTCGGCCAGCTCGTCCTCGCTGCACATCAGCTCGAGCAGCTTGTAGACGTTGTCGTTCTCCCACGGCAGCGGCTGCCCGAGCGGCGTCGAGTCGGTCACGACCTTGCCGACCGCCTGCTTGAGCTTCTTGCCCTCGAGGAAGAGCGGCAGCGTGTTCGCGTAGCTCTTGCTCATCTTGCGCCCGTCGAGGCCGGGCACGTAGGGCGTCTTCGACAAGCGCCACTCGGGCCGGCGCAGGACCGGCGAGTAGGCCTCGTTGAAGTAGGTCGCCATGTCCTGGGTCATCTCGATGTGCTGGACCTGATCCTTGCCGACCGGCACCAGCGAGGACTGGTAGATCAAGATGTCGGCGGCCATCAGCACCGGGTAGTAGAACAGCCCGACCGAGGGCTTGATGCCCTGCGCGACCTTGTCCTTGTAGCTGTGCGCCCGCTCGAGCAGGCCCATGCCGGTGACCGTGGCCAGCAGCCAGCTCAGCTCGGTGACCTCGGGGATGTCGCTCTGGCGAAACAGCAGCGCGCGGCTGGGATCGAGCCCGCAGGCCAGGTAGGTGACCGCGACGTCGGTGACCATCTGGCGCAGCACCTCGGCGTCCTGGACCGTGGTCAGCGCGTGGTAGTCGGCGATGAAATAGAAGCACTCGTTGGGGAACTCGTCCTGCAGGGCGATGTGCTGCTGGATCGCGCCGAAGTAGTTCCCGAGGTGGATGATGCCGGAGGGCTGGATGCCCGAGAGCACCCGCGCGGGCAGGTCCGTTGTTGCGGCCATGGCTGGGGGAGGGTGGCTGGTTTCGTGTAGACCGGCAAGCTCAGCGCCGAGTCGTCGCCAGCACCGACCGCCTCCGGTGCGCCTCGAGCCCCAGATCCACCAGCCTCGTGATCAGCTCACCATACGCCACACCCGAGTGCCCCATCATCTTCGGGTACATGCTGATCGT
>CBFGLP010001632.1:0-3500 GCA_965649595.1 uncultured Myxococcales bacterium
GTGCACCTGTCCCGAAGCGGCTCGCCCCTTTGCTTCCTTGGCCATCGACCGTGCAGCACGCACGGAGATCGCACCCGCACGACCGTCAGTGAACGAGTGGATGCCGAGCTTCACCCTTCGCAGTCGACCGTGCTCCCGCACGTGCACGTAGAACACGCGAGCCCTCGAGCCGACCCGCACGTGGAGGCCAGCCTCGGTGGTGTCGTACACCTCGTAGCGCGCCTCTTGCGGATCCAAAGCTGCCACGAGTGACTCGCTGAACCGTTCCCGTCGCTCCACACCATTTGGGTAACAGGTTGGGTAACGAAGATGGAAGACCACGTGACTGTGGCGCCCACCGCGATACCCAAAAACGGTGTTATTTAGCCCGTTTGACGAAGCCGGCAGACGCCCCGGTCATGGCGGACCGGATCCCAGAGGATTTTAAGTCCTCCGCGTCTACCGATTCCGCCATCCGGGCGAATGGCCTCGTCCACCCATGTGGCCGTCGCCCGAGTCTGTCGGCCCGAGCACGGGAGGTCAAGGAGGACCGCCCCGAGAAAAGGTCGGGGATCAGACCAGACGCAGCGTCGTCCGCCGCTCCGGCGCGTCGCCGCAGCTACCGGGAGTTGCGAGGTCCAGGCTCGTCACCTCGACCTCGAGCACGTGCTCATGCGGCCCCTCGGGCGCCTCGACGCGCACGCGCATGCGGGTGCGACCGGGTCCGGATGGGCTCGCCTCCACGAGCGTGAGCCCATCGAGGCTACGAAAGCTCGGGAGTGATCGCCGAAGCATGAGCTCGCCCGCTTGAACGGCGGCCGAGTAGCAGCAGCGACCACGCAGGCCATCGAGCTCGGCCAGCTCGCCGGCTTCGACGGATCGCCAGAGCGCAGGGATCCGCTCGACTGGCACGCGTCCCCACAGCAGGCCCTGCGGGAGCAACAAGAAGGTCGGCGCGAAGCGGTGGCCACCGAGGTGCGAGGCCTGCCAGACGCGCTCGGGAGCGAGCGAGGCGAGCGCGTCGTACACCGGCATACCCCACTTGGCGCAGCAACGATCGCGAGCTCCGTGCGTGCAGACCAGCCACAGCGGACGGCCGATGCCTGGCTCGGTGGCGGCCAGCAGCGCATCGACGTCGAGCGTAGGCAAGCGATCGACGTCGACCTCGAGCTCGACCTCCCGCCGCTGCTCGGGGTGCTCGGCGGCGTCGATCAGCAAGAGCGTGCGAGTCGACTTGTGAACGCTCGACCGCGGACGTCGGATCAGCTGCACCCGCACGCCTGGCACAGCCCCGAGCTCGATCAGCCAGAGCTTGACCGGATCGGGCAGCGTGGTCTCCTTGGGGACCTTGGCGCCCCAGGGCCCACCATCTTCGAGCAGGACCCAGCGTGTGACCGCCTCGGCCGCGGTGCCGACCAGCGGCTCGGCGCACGCGAGCTCGCGACAGTAGCCAGCGTCGTCCATCAGCTGCTCACGCGGATCTTGACCAACGAGCCCTCGAGCGCAACCGGGTAGCTAGGCAGCGGAGTCTTCGCCGGACCATGGGTCACGCTCCCGTCGGCAGCGAAGCGCGAGCCGTGGCAGGGACAGACCAGCTCGTCGTCGTCGAGCGAGTACTTGACCTTGCAGCCGAGGTGCGTGCACTTGCGCGACACCGCCACATAGCTGTCGTCCTTGCGCCGGACCAACAGGATCGAGTCGTCGACGCCATCGACCTCGAGGATGATCGAGCCACCAGTCGCCTCGAGCGCGGGCTTGGTTGCCGGATCGACAGTCACCGTCCCCGCCTCGGGCGCCACGGTGCTGGCTTCTCCCTGCTTCTCGCAGCCGCTGCTCCCCAGCGCTCCGAGACATACGCCGGCGCTCGCCAGCAACGAGGTGGTCATGAACTCGCGTCGCGTCGTCTCGGCCATTCGGGAAGCCAATTTGCGCCGAACGACCAGCGCAATGCAACGCAAGCCTGCGGGATCACCAAGCCTCGTCGGGGCTAAAAGGAAAAGGGCCGCGCGAGCGGCCCTTTTCCTTGGTCCTGGTAGCTGATTGGCTCAGCCGGACTCGTCGCCGGTGTCGGTCCCAGTGTCACCGGTGTCCTCGCCCTCCTCGGCGGCGCACACCGCATCGGGCGAGTAGTCACCGAAGCAGTACTTGCCGCGGGTGTCGTAGAGCTTGCCGGTGTTCGGGTCGACGTAGGCTACGTTGAAGGGATCGTACTGGTAGGGGCACAGGTCGCACGCGTCGCCGATGCCGTCGAAGTCCTGATCCCACTGCGGCAAGAAGCACATCTTGCCCCACAGCTCGTCCGCGTTCGGGTAGTCGCCGAGCGTCAGGCGACGGTTGGCTTGATCGAAGGGGCAGTCGGGATCGCCCTCGAACTTGGGCGCACAGAGCCCCGCGGCGTCGAGCGCCTCCTGGCAGCCAGCCGGCAGGTCGACCACGCCGGGCTCCGACGACACGGTGCCGGGCAGCTGACGGCACTTGACGCCGTCGGGCACATCCTCGCCGGGGATCGCTTCGTTGTCGCACACCCGCTTGATCGGGAAGCCGTCCGGATCGCACAGGCCCACGCACTCCCAGGTGCCGTCCTCGTTCTGCGCCCCGTACTCGCCATCACCCGGGAAGCTGGTCACGCAGCACACGCCGTTGACCGAAACCTCGTAGAAGGCGTAGGGGCGCGGATCCTTGCGGATGAGGCACGACGCGTTGGTCTCGCAGGACGCACCGACGAAGTCACCGTCCTCGTCGTCGATCTGCATGCCGTTGTCGGTCACCTGCAGGTAGTTGTCGTCGAAGGGGCAGGTGTCGCAGGCGTTGCCGACCTGGTCGTTGTCGGTGTCGAGGTGGTTGCAGTAGCGGTTGCCGTCGTTGGCAGCCGTCGCCGCACAGACCGAACCATCGGCACAGGGCGTGTTGTCGTCGCAAACCTGCGCCGCGATCGGCTGACGCGGGCAGTAGTCCTCGAGGTTGTTGATGCCGTCTTGATCGAAGTCGTCGGTGTTGGCGAACCCGACCGGGCCAGCCGCGCCGGTCAGCTCGTCGCCCGCACAGGCGTCGCCGATCATGTCGGTGTTGGCGTCGGTCTGGCAGACGCCGCTGTCCTCGAAGGGCACCGGCACGCCAACCTGATGCGGGACCGCGTCCTCTCCGAAGATGCCGCAGTTGGCGACCTGGACGCAGTTGTCACAGACGTCGCCGATGCCGTCCTCATCCGCGTCCGACTGGAAGGGGATGTTGCGGACCCACATCCGCGCGTCGGCCAGCATCGCCTCGTCGAGGTTGTAGTTGCCGGCCTGCTCCTGGCAGGTGTCGCAGTCGTTGCCCACACCGTCGCGGTCGGAGTCCGCGGTGTTGGTCGAGCTCGCCGTCAGCGGGCAGAGGTCCGAGATATCGCCGAACTGGTCGAGATCCTGGTCCTCCTGGTCCGGATTGGGGAACTCGCGCGAGTTGTCGCAGGAGAGCGGGATGCGATCGCCATCCGGGTCCTCCTTGCACTTCGGCGGGTCGATCGTGAAGTCGTAGTAGAA
>CBFGLP010001633.1:0-7094 GCA_965649595.1 uncultured Myxococcales bacterium
TCTACGACAACCCGGGCATCGACGCGGTCGGGCTCTTCCCCACGATCGTGCATCCTCGGCCCGAGGGCGACTTCCTGATCTACGGCCCGCACATCTATGGCGCCGCCGCCTACGGGCCCTCGCAGCCCAACCCCGGCGAGGACATCGGCGAGTACGCGGCGTTCGGGCGCGAGAGCGGCGTGGCGGTGCTGCTCGGCGAGTTCGGCTTTCAGCCGGAAGAGGCCGCCGGCCCGGCCTGGCTAAACGACGTCAGCGCGGCCCTCGATCAAGAGCGCATCTCGGCCACGCTCTGGGAGTACAGCTTCAACGATCCGCTGTGGAACTTCGAGAATTTCTCGCTGCTCGACGCGCAGGGCAACCCGAACCCGGTGCTGGATGCTTGGGTGCGGCCCTGGTTGCGCGCGGTCGCTGGTAGCGAGCCGAGCTTCTCCTGGGACCCCGAGGTCGCGCAGGGGAGCGCCAGCTGGGTCGCAGATTCAGGGATCACCGAGCTCGTAATTCCGACGCATGTCTTTGGCGACGGACCGAGCAACATCGAGATCAGCGGTGAGGGTGCGTGCTTCACACTCGACATGGAGCGCGGAGAGCTGCGAATTCAGGCTGATCCGGGTGCGACCGTCGAATTGACGTTCGCGCGCTGACCCCCGGGAGAATCGGGCCAATATCCCGCTCGTACATTCCCAATCGTCGAGATCTCGACGACGCAATATGGCGAGTGCATCCTCACCGCTCGTGCATTGGTCTCCAGTGACCGCGCGTGCGAGCTTGATGCGACAGCATGACCCTCGTCGTGCACACGGCTTATGACGATCGGCGTCTGTGGATATGGGCCGAGCAGACACCCACACCGCCGTCGATCCAGCGACCTGCTCGCGGTCGCAGGCCGGCGAGGCACCCCTTCGCGGCTGACAAGGACGCATTGGTCGCGCAGATCGAGGCGAGCGTCGCCGAGCGCAGCGTCGCGTCATCGACCGCATCGGTGTGGCTCCCGAGCGTCCCTGCGACTCCGCTGCCCTCCACGCCGCTGCTCGCAGAGGCGCCCACGCGCGAAGCGACACCGAGCCAAGTGGACCTGCGCCCCTGGCGAGTCGATTGTCTGCGGCTCGAGCTTGGAGATGCGCTCGGCTGGCTCGCCGCTTGTCGCGAGCGGACCCTGCTCGACCACGGCGTGCTGCTCGGCTCGAGCGCCCGCTTCATGGCCGAGGTCGGAACATTTGCAGCGACGCTGGTCGCTGGTCGACGCGTGCTGCCCGGGCTCGCGCGAGAGGGCACGAGCTGGCGGGCGCGTTGGCAGCCGCTGCTCGGGGCCGACGAGCGCCGGACGCTGCGCCACCTAGCCGAGACCATGCCCGGGGCCGCACGTGCGCTGATCCAGCACAGCACCGAGCAACCGCCCATGCGCGCTCCGGCGACGATGCTCCGCGAGCTGCTCGCGGGCCTCGTCGACGCTCTGGTTCGCAGCGCCGCGAGCGAGCGCCCTGCTGTCCGCCGCTCCGCGAGCCTGCACGATCGCTGGCTGGCTGCGCTGACATCGAAAGACGGCCGACTCGCCAGCGGCGAGCACGACGACCTCGCTCTGTTCGCCGCACAGATCGACCGCTGGCGAGCGCCGCTGGCATTGATCGAGGAGGCGCCCTATCGGCTCTGCGTGCGCCTCGAGCCGCCGAGCAGCGCGGCCGTCGAGACCTCCGAAGCTGCGGGCGCCCCCTGGCAGCTGCGCTACTTCGTGCAGTCGGCAGAGGATCCGAGCTTGATGGTCCCGACCGACGCGATCTGGACCCGCCGTCGCCGCTCGCTCGCCGCCGCCGCGCTCAGCCGAGATCGCCGAGCCATCCGCGAGTTCACCTTGGCCTCGCTCGCGCGCGCAGCTGCGATCTGTCCAGCGATCGCCGAGAGCCTCGCTAACGCGCAGCCCAAGGGCCACTTGCTCGACGTCCACGCCGCCCACGCGTTCCTGCGCGAGCACGCGAGCGAGCTGCGAGCAGCCGGCTTCGGAGTGCTGCTGCCGAGCTGGTGGACCCGCAACAAGCCACGGCTCAGGGTCGGCGTGTTCGTCCCCAACCAAGCGCTCGATCGTCACGGGAGCCTGCTCAACCGGGAGCAGCTGCTCCACTTCGACTGGCAGCTCGCGCTCGGTGACCTGCGGGTCGACGCCCGCGAGCTCGACCGCCTCGCGCGAGCCAAGGAGCCGCTCGTGCTCGTACGCGGGCGCTGGATCGAAGTCGACGACCAGACGCTGAGGGCCGCCAAGCAGCTGCTCGATGCCCGCGAGTCGGGCCGCAAGTCGGCGCGCGAGCTGATGCTCCTGGCGATCGGAGCGCACGATGGTCCGCCTGGGCTCGAGCTCGCCAGTGTCGTCGCCGAGGGCGAGCTCGGCCGGCTCATCGAGCGCTTCCGGCAGACCACCCAACTCGAGCTGCTCCCACCGCCGGTCGGCCTCGAGGCGAACCTGCGGCCCTACCAGCGGCGCGGCCTCTCGTGGCTGGCGTTCCTGGGTGAGCTCGGCTTCGGCGCCTGCTTGGCCGACGACATGGGTCTGGGTAAGACCATCCAGACTCTCGCGCTGATCCAACATCGGCGCGAGGCTGGCGAAGCGCGGCCGACCCTGCTGATCTGCC
Source organism: uncultured Myxococcales bacterium (assembly GCA_965649595.1). Classification (GTDB taxonomy): domain Bacteria; phylum Myxococcota_A; class Polyangia; order Nannocystales; family Nannocystaceae; genus Plesiocystis. The sequence continues at coordinate 2,619 of CBFGLP010001633.1, forward strand.
CGACCTCGGTCATCCAAAACTGGCAGCGCGAGGCCGAGCGCTTCACACCAGAGCTCTCGGTGCTGGTACACCACGGCCAAGCACGCGAGCGGCGGGGCGTCGCCGCGCTAGCTCGCCAGCACGCGCTGGTCGTGACCAGCTATGGCCTGCTGGTGCGCGACCTCGACTCGTTCGCCGCGATCGAGTGGGCCGCGTTGGTGCTCGACGAGGCCCAGAACATCAAGAACCCCCGCACCCGGCAAGCCCGCGCGGCCCGGGCCCTGCACGCCGATCAACGGATCGCGCTGACCGGCACGCCGGTCGAGAACCACCTCGGCGATCTCTGGGCGTTGCTCGACTTCCTCAACCCCAGCTTGCTCGGCACCGACGAGGAGTTTCGGCGTCGCTTCGCCAGCGCGATCCAGGTTCGCCACGACGCCGCCGCGACCGAGCGACTGCGCCGCATCACCGGACCGTTCATCTTGCGTCGGCTCAAGACCGATCGGTCGATCATCGACGAGCTGCCCGACAAGATCGAAGCCAAGCTGTACTGCAACCTCGGCAAGGAGCAGGTCGCCCTCTACCGCACGGTCCTGCGCGAGCTCGACGAGGGGCTGGTCGACGCGGAGGGCATCCGCCGCAAGGGCATCATCTTGGCAGCGCTGACCAAGCTCAAGCAGATCTGCGATCACCCGGCGCTGTTCTTGGCCGACGGATCGAGCCTGCGCGGGCGCTCGGGCAAGCTCGTGCGCCTGACCGAGATGCTCCAAGACGTCCTCGCCATGAACGAGCACGCGCTGATCTTCACGCAGTTCGCCGAGATGGGCCACTTGCTGGTCCGCCACCTGCAAGACGCGCTCGGCCACGAGACCCTGTTTCTGCACGGCGGGGTGCCCAAACCCAAGCGCGACGCCATGGTCGAGCGCTTCTCGGCCGGGCTCGCGCCCTTGTTCGTGCTCTCGCTCAAGGCTGGCGGCACCGGGCTCAACCTGACCCGAGCCAATCACGTGTTTCACTTCGATCGCTGGTGGAACCCCGCGGTCGAGAATCAAGCCACCGATCGCGCGTTTCGAATCGGCCAGACCCGCAACGTGCAAGTGCACAAGTTCGTGTGCGCCGGGACGCTCGAAGAGACCATCGACGCGATGATCGAGAGCAAGCGCGAGCTCGCCAACAACGTGGTCGAAGCGGGCGAGGGCTGGCTGACCTCGCTCTCGAACGAGGCGATCCGCAGCGCGCTGGCCCTGCGCACCGAAGCGATGGAGTAGATGATGGCCAGGTACCAAGGCTTCGACTACGACAACTTCGACCGGATCTTCGGCCCACCGCTCGCGGTCGAGGACGGCATTCGCGTGCAGAGCTTCGGCGAGCGCTGGTGGTCGCGCCGCTGGATCAGCCTGCTCGAGGGCTTCGGGCTCGGCTCGCGCCTGCAGCGAGGACGCAGCTACGCGCGCAAAGGCCAGGTGATCGAGATCACCGTCGAGCCGGGCCACGTCCGCGCCCGCGTGCAGGGCTCACGGCACGAGCCCTACCGCGCCGAAATTCAGCTCGCCAGCCTCGATGACACGACCTGGGCCAAGCTCCTCGAGCAGCTCGCGGGCGACGTCGCGTGTGTGGGCAAGCTCTTGGCCGGCGAGCTCCCCCCCGAAATCGAGCACGTGTTTCGAAGCGCCGGAGTCAGCCTGCTCCCGAGCAATTCGAGCGAGCTGCACAGCTCCTGCACGTGCCCGGACTACGTGGTCCCGTGCAAGCACATCGCCGCGGTCCATTATGTGCTGGCCGAGGCGTTCGGGAGCGACCCCTTCTTGTTGCTGCTCGTGCGCGGGATGCCGCGCGAGCGCATGCTCGACCAGCTAGTTGGCGCCGACGCTCGTCGGCCAGCAAGCGAATCGAGCGCGCCCAAGCCCGAGCCGAGGCAGAATCGCGCAATCCCGCTGCCGGTCGATCACGCCGAGTTCTGGTCGCTCGGCCAAGGCTCGAAGCGAGCCGAGCCTGAGCCCGAACGAGATGAAGCTGGCGAGCTTGGGAAGCGGCTCGTCGAACGGCTCGGCTCATTGCCCTTTTGGCGCTCGGAGCAAGGGCTGGCCGAGTGGATCGGGCGAGCCCAGCAGCAGGCTGAAGAGCGTGCGCTCGACTGGTTGGCCAGCTCGCTCGATGGATCGAAGGGTGAGCCGCAGCAATGAACGAGCGGGTCACCCTGGACCAAGGCAACCCGCTCGCGTCGAGCTTCGGAGGGGTCCGGCTTCAGGGCCCCGAGATCACGACCCGGCCGTCGCCGACCTGCACGCCCGGCATCGTCTGCGGATCGACGCCGTTGCCGTAGTAGGACGAGCCGCCGCCGCCACCGGCCGCGTAGGCTCCACCGCCACCGTAGTAACCACCACCGCCAGCGCCGACGTGGTAGGTGCTGCCGTTGGCACCACCGCCGACGCCCAACGCACCGATCGCCCCGGGGTTCGAGCCCGCAGCACCGCCAGCCACGATGATCCGGTCGGCGAGCGTTTGCCCGCCGATACGGACGTCCGTACCACCGCCACCGCCGGCGCCCCACTGCCCACCGGTGCCGCCGCCGTTGAAGCCGGCAGGACCCTCGGTCCCGCCCTTGCCACCGACGTAGATGTAGATCGTCTCACCCGGCATCACCGAGTAGGTGCCCGCGGCGTAGCCACCCTTACCGCCGTCGTTCTGGATCGTGTTGTCGCAGCACTTGGCCCCACCACCCTCGGCGCCCCAGGTCTCGATCCGCAGCTCGGTCACGCCGTCGGGCACGACCCACTGCTGGACCTGACCGGTGTAGTTGAACTCCATCGACTCGGTCTGGCAGGCGGCATCGCAGAAGTCGCCCGGCATCTGACCGCCGTCGTCACACTGCTCGCCGGCGCTGACATTGAGGACCGCGTCGCCGCAAGCGGCCGCGGTGCAGTCGACGTTGCACTCGGTGGTCTCGGCCCCCCCGTCGCAGTCCTCGACACCCGCGAACACGAACCCGTCACCGCAGCTGGCCGCGAGGCACGAGTCGAGGCAGTCGTCGCCGTTGTCCGGGTTGCCGTCGTCGCACTCCTCGACGCCAATGCTTATATCGAGCCGTGCAGGGGACGTCGATATTATTCGATGAGCGCTGCGCGACCATGAGCATATGCGGTCGGACCGCGATTCAACGCGAATATCCATACGGCAACGCGACCCCGAGAGTGACGATTTTCGGCACCGCCGAGCAACATTCGTCAGCCCCACGGGAGCTGAATTCACGAATGGTAGCTTGGCGGCGGCAGAATGCCCTTCAGCCCGGACGGGCCGCCGAGGCCCATTTTCGAGCGTCGATTGTGATTGGAAACCGTCAACGCTGCTTCGGCCGCCGCCGAATCAGACCCTCTTGGGCCGTCGACGCGACCAGCCGCCCATCACGGGAGAACACCCGACCGCGCACGAGCCCGCGCCCACCATGCGCCTTGGGGCTGTCGATCACGTGCAAGAGCCACTCGTCGACGCGAAAGTCCTGATGAAACCACATCACGTGATCGAGGCTCGCGACCTGCATGCCCGGGCTCAGCCAGCTGATCGCGTGGGGCAGCAGCGCGGTCCCGATGAACCCCCAGTCGCTCGCGTAGGCGAGCAGATAGCGATGCAGGGCCGGCTCGTCCGGCAGCCTCCCGATCGTCTTGAACCACACCATCCGCGCGGGCGGCTGCGAGGTCGGGCGGAGCGGATCTTGGCCGTCGACCATGCGCAGCTCGAAGGGCCCCTGCGAGAGCGCCCGCTCGCGCAGGCGCGGCGGCAGCTTGTCGGCGTAGCTCGCAGCGCGCTCGACCTGCGTGGGTACGGTCTCGGGCGCGGGCGCGTCGGGCATCTCGTCTTGGTGCTCGAAGCCCGGCTCGTCGATCTGGAACGACGCCGCGAGGTTGAAGATCGCCTGGCCCTTTTGAATCGCGACCACCCGGCGGGTAGTAAAAGTCCCGCCGTCGCGGATCCGGTCGACCTCGTAGACGATCGGCGCGTCGGCGGCTCCCGGTCGCAAGAAGTAGGCGTGCAGCGAGTGAGCGTGGCGATCGGCCGGGACCGTCTGGACCGCGGCCGAGAGCGCCTGGCCGAGCACCTGCCCGCCGAACACCTGGCCCCAGCCGAGGTCCTGGCTCTGACCGCGGAACAGGTTGACCTCGATCTGCTCGAGGGCGAGGAGGCGGACGAGTTCGTCGAGCACGACGGTCATGGGCGCGTGGTTGTCCCGCGAGCGCAGCCCTCGGGCAAGACCCGCGCGGACGTGATCGATCGGGTGGCTCGCTGGCACGCCATGGTCATGCAGATCATTCGCAGCTCTAGTCTTGGCCTCGTGTTGCTCGCCTGCTCGTCCGTGATCCCAGGCTGTCCCGCGGATGACGCCAGCGATGCCGACGACGTCGCAGGGACCGAGGAGACGACCACCGAAGAGGAGACCACCACCGAAGAGGAGTCGACCACCGAAGAGGAGACGACCACCGAAGAGGAGACCACCACCGAAGA
>CBFGLP010001634.1:0-2196 GCA_965649595.1 uncultured Myxococcales bacterium
GGCAAGGTCGCGTACCAGCACGACGGCGGGCACATGGCCCTGATCCCCGAAGAGCTAATCGAGATCCGCCCGTTCACCGACTGGCTCGCCGAGCGCTGACCGGCTGGCTCGGCGTACACTCGCCCGCGATGGCCTCCTCCGAGCACGAGCCCCTCGCGATGCGGGCTGGCCTGCGCCGCCTCGCCAGCGGCCACCACCTGACCAGCAGCGAGTCGGCGGCGATCTTCCGCGAGATCATGCAGGGCCGCTGCGACCCCGCTCAGGTCGGCGCCCTGCTGATGGCGCTCGCGCTCAAGCGCGAGACCATGGCCGAGATCACCGGCGCCGCCGAGGCCATGCGCGAGGCCTCGACCTTCATCCCGACCACCCGCGAGCGGGTGATCGACACCTGCGGCACCGGAGGCAGCGGCGTGCCGCGGCGCAACGTCTCGACCGCGGTCGCGCTGGCCTGCGCGGCCAATGACGTCGCGGTGGCCAAGCACGGCAACCGCTCGGCGTCGAGCCGCACGGGCAGCGCCGACGTGCTCGAGGCGCTCGGCGTCGACATCCAGGCGCCGCCCGAGCGCGTCGCTCGGTGCATCGACGAGCTCGGGGTCGGGTTCTTGTTCGCCCGCGCCTTGCATCCGGCGATGCAGCACGCCGGGCCAGTCCGGCAGGCGCTCGGGGTCCCGACCGTGTTCAACCTGCTCGGACCGCTGACCAACCCGGCTCGCGTGCGTCGGCAGGTGCTCGGCGTGTTCGATCCCTCTCGCGTGTTCGACCTCGCCCGAGCGCTCGGCGTGCTGGGCAGCGAGCGGGTGTTCGTGGTCCATGGTTTTGCTCGGGGCGTGTCGGCGAGCATCGACTCGCCAGCCGGCATCGACGATCTCAGCCTCGAGGGCGAGTCGCTGGTCGTCGAGTGGCACGCGGGCGAGCTGCGCGAGCACGTCCTGCGGCCCGCCGACGCGGGGCTGGCCGAGCACGATCGCAGCGAGCTCGTCGGAGGTGATCCCGCCGACAATGCGGCGGCGCTGCGGCGGCTCTTGGCAGGGCAGGGCGAGCCGGCCTACCGCGACGCGGTCGCTTACTCGGGCGCGCTCGCCTTGCTCTCGGCCAGCGATGAGCCGATCGAGATCCTCCCGGAGCTGGCCCAGAAGATCCTTCGAGCGCTCGATGATGGGTCCGCGGCGAGGGTGCTCGATCGCCTGATCGTGCTCTCCAAAGCCCAGTAGCCGGCGATCTCCCCGCGAAGCCTTCGGCGCGGGGGGCCGGCGAAGCCTGACGAAGGGGGTCGGCCGATTGGGATCCCGCTTTGGCGCTTTGGCCCCCAGGAGGCCAGATCTGGCTTGTCTGGTCACGAATCGGCTACGCTCCGGCTGCGAGCGATGACCAGCGAAGGCACCTACCTCGACAAGATCCTCGCGGCGAAGCGGGCCGAGCTCGAAGCGGGTCGCCCGGAGAACCTCAGCCAGCAGCGGATCGACGCCGAGGTCGGATCGCTGCCGCCGACGCGCGACTTCTTTCGCGCGCTGGCCGAGGGCCCCAAGCCGCGGGCGATCGCCGAGTTCAAGCGCCGCTCGCCCAGCGAAGGATCGCTGCGCGACTCCGCCGATCCGCGCCAGATCGCTCAAGCCTACGCGCAGGCTGGGGCCGCGGCGATCAGCGTGCTGACCGATCGCAACTTCGGCGGCAGCTTCGAGGACCTGCGCGCGGTCAAGGCCGCGGTCTCGGTGCCGGTCCTGTGCAAGGATTTCATTCTGCGCCCGAGCCAGGTGCTCCAGGCTCGGCGCGAGGGGGCCGACGCGATCCTGCTAATTGTTGCAGCGCTCGAGCCACCCTACCTGCGCGACCTCTTCCAGCTCGCCACGCACATCGGCCTGCACGTGCTGATCGAGGCCCACGACGATCACGAGATCGAGCGGGCGATGGCCACCGGAGCGCGGATCATCGGGCTCAACGCGCGCAACCTGAAGACCTTCGAGGTCGACCTCGACTCGATCATCCGGCATCGGCCGGACGTGCCGCGCAGCTTCTTGTATGTCGGTGAGAGCGGCGTGCAGACCCGCCAGGACGTCCAGCGGATGCGCGCGGCGGGGGTCGACGCGCTGCTGATCGGGTCGGTCTTGATGAAGGCCGACGATCCGGCGGCCAAGCTGATCGAGCTGATGCCGCAGATCTTGAGGCCCATCCACCACCCGGGGAAGCACGATCAGCACA
>CBFGLP010001635.1:0-4193 GCA_965649595.1 uncultured Myxococcales bacterium
GCCGTGCACCGGCTCGTACACGGCGCTCAGTGTGGTGGGAACGCCCGGCGGCGCGGGATCAGGCCGAGCTCGCGCAGCATCACGGCGGCTTCCATTGCCATCAGGCAGCCGGCGCCGTCGTCGGTGCTGCCGTCGCCGACGTCCCACGAGTCGATGTGACCGCCGATTACGACGATCTCGTTGGGCAGCTCGCGTCCGACCAGCTCGGCGATCGCGTTGCCGCTCTCGGCGTCGGGCAAGGTCTTGGCGCCGAGGAAGAGCTCGACCTTGGTGGTCTGGCCGCGCGCGGCCATGCGGGCGAACCACTCGGCGTCCTCGGGCGTGATCGCGGCGGCCGGGATCTTGGGCAGGTTCTCGTCGTAGCGAAGCGCGCCGGTGTGCAGGGTGCGGAGGCTGTTGGCGGTGACCGAGCGGACCAGCACGGCCTTGGCCCCGTGCTTCGCCGCTTGCGAGGCGCCGCTCGAGCGGATCTGGACGGTCGTGCCGTAGTGGGCGTCGCGGTGGTCGTGATCGTAGGGCGGCATCGCCTGGTTGATCACGACGATCTTGTCCTTCAGCGCCGCACCTTTCTGATCGATCTCGTCGAGCGACTCGACTACGACGACCTCGGCCTTGATCGCCTTGCGTCCGGTGCCGACGGTCATGCCGAGGCCGAGCACCGGGAGGTCGCGCTCGACCGGCGCGATGATCTTGGCCCGCTCCTCGCCGCGGACCCAGTGCGGGACCATTACCTTCTCGCGGCGGACGTTCTCGAGCCCGTCTTGGCGCATGACCTCGAGCGACCAGTCGATCGCGTCCTCGAGCGCCTTCGAGCCGGACAGGCGGTGGCCAAAGGTGTCGGCCATGTACGCGAGCCGGTCATAGGCTCGCGTGTCCTCTTCGGCCATCGCGGTCAGCTTGCGGGCTGCGTCGACGTACTTGGGATCGATCTCGACCGCAGGCGGGGCAACGCGCTCGCTGGTGGGTGGGTCGACCAGCGGCCCATTGGGCCCGGGCGGCGGCTGGGGCATGCTGCCAGCTGGCTGCGCCCATACGGTGTTGGTGCCGCTCTCGTTCGCGCAGGCGTTGCCGAGCAGCGCGAGCGCGAGCAGGAATGCGAGGGGGCCGCGACGCATGCCGCATGCAATACCCGTTGGGCTTCGGTGGGTGCAAGCCGGCGAGGGCCGAGAGGGATATCGGACCCACGCTCCATCATGCTGCGCTCGACTCGTGCGGGAGCGCGGCGGAACTTTCGCGCACCCTGTCGAGCGGCTCGGCTATGGTTGCTCGCGCTCGGCCCTGTGGGGCTGACGAAGGCAACTCATGCGCCGCCCGACCTCGCACCGTCACTCGACCCGCTGGCTCGTGCCGCTCTGCGCCCTGCTCTTCGTGCTCGGCTCGTCGAGCGGCTGCAAGGCGCCCAGCCACAGCTATGCCGGCGGCTATGCTGACGCCACGGCCGCGCCGGGTGGCTACGAGTACGACTACAACAAGGACGCCGAGGCCTACGATGGCGGCGCCGCCGGGGGCTACAGCTACGGCGACGATACCGTCGAAGCCGAGATGATGGTGAGGGAGGAGGCGGCCCCGGCCCGCTCGCGCGGCGGCAAGTTCAAGGAGAAGCGCTGGGACCGAGACGAAGCACCAGCGCCCGCGGCCCCGCCTACCGACGTCCCACAGCAAGCCCCGCAGCCCACCTTGCAGCCGACCACGGGCGAGACGACCGTCAACCAGCCCGAGCCCGAGCCCGCGGAGCAGCAGGAGAGCGAAGCCCGCAAGGTGGTCTACACCGCCTCGCTCAGCCTGAAGGTGTGGAAGATCAACGAGACGCTGGCCTTCGCCGAGACCCTGACCGATCGCTACGGTGGCTGGATCCAGTCGCGCTACGACGCGCAGATCACCTTGCGCGTACCGGCCGATCGCCTGACCGACGCGATCGCCGAGCTGTCCAAGCTCGGGACGGTCGTCGGCAAGACGCTGCAAGCCGACGACGTGACGGCCGAGTACGTCGACCTCGAGTCGCGCCTAGCCGTGCTCGAGCACATGGAGAAGCAGCTCTTGGCCCTGCTCGCGCAGGCCAAGACCATCGAAGAGTCGCTGAAGGTCCGGCAGGAGCTCGACCGCGTCCGCATGGAGCTGGAGATCGCCCGCGCGCGGATGCGTGAGCTAGGCGAGCTGGTCAGCTTCTCGACCCTGACCCTCTACCTGATCCCCGAGAGCCCGATCGGTCCCACGCCGAGCAGCAATGATCCCTTCCCATGGGTCAACGAGCTGGGCGTGGAGGCGACCGAGTTCATCTGACAGCCAACCGGCCCCGCGTAAGAGGGGCTCGGGCCCGCACGTTCGGCCGCCGCCGCGAAGGCGACCGCGAGTATCCACGACCATGACGATCGTATCCCTGCATGCCTCCCCGTCTAAGCGGCGTCGCTCGGCCCTCGGCTGGGCGGCGCCGCTCGTGCTTTTGCTGCTGACCCCGCTCGGCTGCGCGAAGATGTCCGCCCAGGACCGCACCGCGTATCCGCAAGAGATGGCGGCCAGTGGTGGCTACGCCGGGATGCCGGCCCCTGCCCCCGCCGCCGACCCGAGCTTCGGCTACGACGGAGCCCAGCGAGAGTTCGCGATGGACGCTGAAGCGGACTATCGCGGCCTCGAGGAGAGCAAGGTCGCCGCCATCCCGCCGACCACGACCGTCGACTACATGACCGAGGCGCCCGCCAAGCCAGGCGGCAAGGCCGGGGCCGACACCAAGCCCGCGTCCACGCCCACCTCCGACACCGGCACGGTCACGGGCGGCGAGGGGACCGACAAGAAGGACGATGATCAGCCGGACCACGGCCGCCAGATCATCTATACGGCCACCTTGCAGGTCGGCGTCTACAACCTCGCCGACGCGATGAAGACCGCCGAGGCCCTGCCCGAGCGCTACGGCGGCTGGGTGCACATGCGGACCGAAGGCCAGGTCGTCATGCGGATCCCGGCCGACGGCCTGCGCAACATGATGGACGAGCTCGGCAAGCTCGGCGTCGTCCAGTCGCGGACCTTGCAGGCGCAGGACGTGACCGCCGAGTATGTCGACCTCGAGTCGCGCATCAAGGTGCTCCTGGAGACCCAAGCCCAGCTCTTGGCCCTGCTCGACAAGGCCAAGACCGTCGAAGAGGCGCTGCACGTCCGCAAGGCGCTCGACGACGTGACGATGGAGCTCGAGGTCGCCCTCGGCCGGATGCGCCAGCTCTCCAACCTGATCGCGTTCTCGACCCTCACCCTCTACCTGTACGAACTCGGCCCCACTCAGCCGATCCCGAGCAGCAACGACCCCTTCCCGTGGGTCAACGAGCTCGGCGTCGAGACCACGGAGTGGAGGTGATCACCATGGCCCGCAATTCGATCGTCTCTCGCGTCCTCCCCCTCGCGCTGACCCCCCTCGCCCTGACCTGGGTTGCGCTGCTCGGCAGCGGCTGCGCCAGCTCGTTCAAGATCAAGGATCCGCCGCCCGGCTACATCGAGGTCTCGGACTACGACAACTGGAACCACGCCCGGCAGGTCCACATGAAGGCCCCGGACAACGTGGGCCTCAACATCCGGACCTTCGAGAACTACCAGGGCGGCACGCTCCCGCTGTGGAGCCAGGACCTGGTCAAGAAGCTGGGCCAGCGCGGCTACACGCTGACCGGCCAAAAGGCGATTGAGTCGGCCAACGGGGTCGCCGGCACGCGCTTCGACTTCCGCTACACGCCGCCGGGCCTCGAGCCGCCGGAGGAGAAGTTCTACACGGCGCTGCTCTTCGTCAGCGACGAGTGGATCGTGATCGCGCAGTTCGCTGGCAAGACCGAGCTGGCCAGCGCGCACGAGAAGGATATCGACGCGCTCTTGAAGCAGCTCAAGGTCCGCGGCTGCAAGGTCGGCGAGAAGACCTGCGATGGGCCGCAGCCCGACAAGCTCTCGACGCCCAGTCAGAGCCCGCTCTCGGGTGACGTGGGCAAGCCCTCGGGTGATGATGTCGAGCCGATGGAAAACCCGCCGGAGGGGACCAATCCTTCCGTAGAAGCGCCCCCTCCTTCTTAGGCCCCCGCTGACGTCGGAGACTCTGCCACGCACGGCCGCTTCACGGCCGCGAGGTCGCGTAGCGACCCGCGCTTCGCGTTCTTTGTTGTCTGGTTCCGAGTTCGCAGCCGTTCGTCTGGCCCCCGTAGGGGGCTTTCTCGAGCCTCCGCAAT
>CBFGLP010001636.1:0-1541 GCA_965649595.1 uncultured Myxococcales bacterium
TTGCCCATCTCGTCGAACGACACGTTGCCTGTCCACAGCTCGCTCTGCAGCCAGGCGATGTACATGTCGTTGTACGAGGTCTTGTAGAAGCCCGGGTACTCGGTCGAGAAGAACGCGAGGTTGTAGGCGAACCCGCTCGCGCCCATCGGCACCTCGCCGCTGAGCCGCAGCTCGGCGTAGTCGTAGGCGCCGCTGCCTTGCATCCACTGGCCGTTGATCGTGTTGGAGCAGTCACCGGTGCCGATCAAGGCCGGATTGTCCGTGCAGGTCTGTGCGCCGACCGGGTTGGTCATGATCGGGGCCGGCAGCTGGATCGGATCGTTGCCAGGCAGCGCGGTCGAGGCGTACTGACCCGGGATCGTGAGCTGCTGCGCGTTGCCACTCGAGAGGATCAGCATCTTGGAGCCCTCGAGCACCGGGTAGGTCGCCGGGTTGTAGGTGCCGAGCTGTCCGGTGTGGACGTAGAGCGCCTGCGGGTCGCCCGTGTACTGGGTGGTCAGCGCGTACTCGCCAGGGCAGTTGACGCCGATCGCGTGCCAGGGATCGGTGCTGTTGTCGTCGCAGGGATCGTGGATGGGTACCGCGCAGAAGCCATCGCCCGCGCCGTCCGGCAGGCTGCCGAGGTCGAACTTGACGCCCGTATCGTCGCCTGCCTCGTTCGTCGTGCCCTCGGCGGTGTCGTCGGTTGCTTCGTCGGCCGTGTCCGCGGTCGTATCGGAGCCGTTCGAGCCCGTATCGCTGGACTCGTCTTCCTCGCCGTCGGTGTCGGAGTCGAGGCTGGCGACCCCGTCGAGGTCATCACCAGCGCCATCACCCGACGGTGACTTCGCGCAGGCCAAGAGTGGGACGACAGCCGCGGCGCTCAGCCACGGCACGATGGGAGACGAACGACGCTTCGACATGGCAAGGATTAGCCAACCATCTCACGTGAGTCGGATGAGGCGCGAGACAATTCGCCCTCGTGGGGTGGATGAGGACAAATCCTTCACGAGGATCGAGGGGAATGACTCCAGAATCTTACAAACAGTGTGCTCGGCGCCATGTCATCGATGTAGGCCCGGGCCTCTCGACGACAGGGCTAATTCACGGGACCAGCCGGACTGTATTCGAGCGGCTTTCGAGGTCATACTGGCTCTTTATGCACGCCAAGGCAGCCCAGCGCAGCATCGGAACGGCGGGAGCTCGAGCCGTCATGCAGCTCGCAGTCCTTTCGCAGGCGGTCGCGCTGATGCTGGGGTGTGCGCGGACCGTCGAGCGGAGCCCGGCCGAAATTCGGGCCGAGGCGACCCGCGAGGTCGCACGCGAGCGGGCCCCCGCGGTCGTGATCGCTACCGTTCACCACGGGGATATTGCGGTCGAGGCGGCCGGTGTGGCGGCGCTGCGCGAGGGTCGAGCGGTCGAGGCGGACACCGCGTTCGCGTTGTTCTCGATCAGCAAGCTGTTCACGGCGACCGCGATCATGCAGCTGCACGAGCGCGGTCGGCTCGACATCGACGCGCCGGTTCGCGACCTGCTCGGCGAGGAATTCGCGATCACCGACG
>CBFGLP010001637.1:0-6777 GCA_965649595.1 uncultured Myxococcales bacterium
AGCGGGGTGACGTTGATGTTGCTCTGCGGCGCGGCAGCGTGAATCGACGAGTCCTTCTTGTAGGGGACGCGGCGGGTTCGGCGACCAGTATGTGGGCTGCTGCTCATGATGCCCTCGGATCTGACGGAAGCTGCGTGGAACGGTGAGGATCGGACTGAGTCCCGTGAGACCTCAGCGCCCCCTGGGCGCTGACAAAGTAGCCCGTCCCGAAGGTACGGATTTGGAGCGCCCGAAGGCGATCCAAATCAGTACCTGCCCTCCTTGAGGACGTAGTTCACGACCTCGCTGGCGACGTCGTTCATGTCGATCTGGAAGCCCTCGACCCGCGAGTTGAAGTAGTTGTAGAGCATCACCGCGGGAATCGCTACGAGCAGACCGACCGCGGTGGCGATGAGCGCCTCGGAGATACCACCCGCGACCGAGCTGAGTCCGCCGCCGCCGTCGCTCGACAGACCCTGGAACGAGTTGATGATGCCGACGACAGTGCCGAGCAGACCGACGAAGGGCGCGGTCGAGCCGGTGGTGGCGACCAGGCCGAGGCCCTTCTTGAGGTTCGCGGTCTCGCGCTCCTTGGTCCGCTCCATCTGACGGTTGACGGCGTCGACGAGATCGAAGTCGCCGACGTCCTCGGGCCCTTCCTCTTGCAGCGCCTCGAGCCCCTGCAGGTACTCGTCAATGCCCGAGCCAACGACCTTGGCGATCGGGCTGTTGGGGTTCTGCTTGACGGCGGCGACCGCCTCCTCGAGCTTGCGATCGTTGAGGAAGGTACGCAGCTGCATGATGTAGCGGATGCTCTGCGTCTTGGCCTTCGAGTACACGATGAGGCGCTCGATCCCCATGATCGTCGTGATGATGAACTGGAGGATGAGGATGATGAGGACCAGCTTGGCAAAAATGCCCATCTGTTCCCACATACCCGTGAGCGTGAACGAGGGGGCCTCGTTGGCGAGCAGAAGCAGGGTGTCCATTGGGTGCGTCTCTCTCGGATCTGAGCCCCTCGGGGGCTGTTCGCTGGGCGACCGCGGGCGGTCGACTGGGGGTTCTGGGGCTGGCGCGAGCCCGGAGCTGATGATGCTGAGCCAACCTCGGCGCCCCGTGGGCGCCGACTCGGTAGGCCGACTCAATCAATTGAAGGTGATCTTGAAGGTCTTCTCCGTGCAGGTCTTGACCGCCTTACCACCGACCGCGAAGGGCTTGAAGCGCCACTTCTTGACCGTATCGGCGATGATCTTGTCGACCTGTGGATCGTTGGGGAATTTCTGCACGGTCTTGACGTCGACGACCTTGCCGTTGGTATCGACGCAGAACGAGGTCTTGTTGGTGCCGCCTCGCTTGTCGAAGCGCGCGGCCTTGGTCGCCTGCAGCTGCTTCTCGTCGGGGTTCGGCGAGTAGGTGGCCTGAGCCATCACGGCGTCGAGCGGCTTCTTGGCGCTCGCACCCTTGCCGTCGGTCTTGGTCTTGAGCATCGCGCCACCGGGCACGCCACCGGGCACGCCGCCAGGGACGCCGCCGGGCACACCGCCAGGGACACCGCCGGCCATACCGCCAGGGATGCCCTTGGGTACGCCGCTGCCGGCCTTCTTCTCGTCCGGGATCTCCTTGGGCTTGTCGTCGGGCTGCGTCAGCTCCTCGATCGGCTCGTCCTCTTCGGGGACCTCTTCTTCCTCCTCCTCTTCCTCTTCCATCACGTCACCGGCAGGCGGGGGCGGAGGAGGTGGTGGAGGCGGCGGCTCTTCGGCCGTCATCTGGACGATGATGAAGTCGATCGTGGGAGGGCTGACCCGGGCGATGCTCAGCTTGCCCGCGACCCACATGAACAGAATCATCGCGACCGTGCCCGAGATCGCCAGGACACCCGCGAAGGTCAGCAGTCGAGCGCGGGCGGGGTTGCTTTTGGTAGTCGCGAGATAGTGTTCGAACGCCATGGAGTGTGGTCCTTTCGCCGGAAGATCTCGGCGGTGCAACGGCCGGGCGCTCGACGCGGCTTTCACCGCGTCCGAAGACGCCGAGACTATCGCATCCGCGAGCCTCCCTCAGCCTTCGGCAGGCTGCTCGTCTCGCGCGCGACAGCGAGCACGGCTGTGTTCGGGCGGCTCACTTGCCCTTGCCCTTCCCCTTGCCCTTCTTGGCTTCCTCGGCAGCAGCCTGCTCGGCGGCGAGCTGGGCCTCGAGCTGCTGAAGCTGCTCGGCCTCGGCCTTCTCCTCCTCCGGAGTCAGCGGCGCTGCCGGGCAGCATCCCATCAACGGCTTCTCGACCGAGACCAGGGTCAGCGTCGCCTCGGCAGGATTCTCCGAAGACGCGGAGATCACCCCCGAGAAGGTGACGCTCTTGAGCTTCTTCCACTGGTCGATCTGAGCGTTCATCTGCTCGCTGATGTCCGGCACCTCGCCGCCCTCCTCGGCCTCGGGCGCGAGGAAGGTGTGCTTGACCCGGATCAGCTTCTTCTGCGGTCCTGCAGGCGCCGCCTCCCCGCCTTCGGCGGCTTCGGCTGGCGGAGCCGCGGGAGCCGATGGCTCCTCGCCTGGCGCGGCCGGGACCGGCGTGTACTCGACCTCGAGGTCGAACTCCCACACGTAGGAGCCGTTCTGCGTGACGCTCTCGTTGACGACGTTGCCCGCGATGTTGATCTCGCGGTCCTTCCACCCGCCCGGGTTGGCGATCAGCTGCGAGACGTCGGGATCGGCCGGGCAATCGGGAATCTCGTCGATGTCGCAGACCGCCTTGGTTTCGCGCCACGCGAGCATCAAGTCGCGGCGCGAGAGGATCGCCTGGATCTTGTCCTCGGTGTTCTCGGGTGGATCGAGGAACTCGCGCGCGAGCGACTTTTGCGTGTAGGCCATCGAGCGCCACACGAAGGGATCACGATACTTGGGATCGATCTTGCTCGCGTTCTCCAGGTAGCCGATCACCTCGTCGGCGATCTCGATCCGGCGCGCGCTGTCGATCTGGGGGTTGAAGGGCAGACCGGCCTCGGGATCCGGGAAGAGCGGATCGAAGCGGCGGGTTGCGAGCGAGTACCAGGCCTTGGCGCTGTCCGGGAAGTCCTGGGTGCGCTTGACGTACCACTCGTCGGCCTTCTCCGGCTTGCCGCAGATGTCCTCGAAGGTCTGTGCGATCGTCATGTACAGATCTTCGTTCTGCGGGCAGGCCTGATGGAACTGCCGCCAGTGCTCGATCAGATCGTCGCAGCGAACGTCGGCGCCGAGGATCGCCAGGCGGTGCTCGTTGTAGGCGATCAGGTCGGGGTCACGATCGTCGTCGGCATCCTCTTGGCCTAGAGCCTTGGAGTCGGCCTTGGCTTCGGGCTCCGGCTTCGCGCGCTCGCACTCCGGACGGTTGTCCTGCGAGCCGACCTTCTCGCGTCGCTCGTTCCACAGCTCGAGATCCTCGAGCGCCATCGTGGCGTACTCGCGGCGCTTCAAGATGTCGGCGTCTTCGGTGGAGTCCTTGAGCGCGAGGACGACGCTCTCGGCCGCCATCGCCCGATTCCACAGCACGGTCACGCCGTCGGGCTCGAGCTTTAGCGACTCGCTGTACTTCTCGATCGCCGCTTCGAACTGGCCGAGCTCGTAGAGCTGGTTGCCTTCGCGGAGCAGGTCGCGGGATTCGATCTTCGTGCAGCCGGTGAGCCCGAAGGTCAGGGACAGCGCGGCGACGAGGGCGAGCTTGCGACGCATGGAGGGCCCGAGTGTACCGGCACGGCCCCAGGAATCAAGACGATCCTGACAGAGCCCACGAGTCGGAATTCGTCCCTGTGAAGGCCTCTGCCGACGATCCAGAGTTGGTCGAAGCTCGGACGTGTAGGGCGCGACGCATGCACGCTCCGAGCTGATCGAGTCGGATCCGGACACGCACGAGCACCCATTCGATGGCCTTTGGACCGGCTTCACCGAGCGGGGGCGGATCAAACGCGAGATCGAGCGAGCGCTCATCGCCGGCCTCCCCGAGCACCACAATCGTGCCTACGACGATCAGCGATCGGCGAGCGCGATCGCATCGAGGGTCGAGCACCCGCACGCGAGCGACAACAAGCGATCGAAGCCGAGCGCCACGCCAGCGCAAGGCGGAAGCCCCAGCGTGGCGAGGTCGGACAAGAATGCCTCGGGCAGCGGCAACGCGGGCAGGCCGTAGAGCGATCGCAGGCCCGCGACGGCCTCGAAGCGCTGGCGCTGCTCGATCGCGTCGCGCAGCTCGAGATAACCGTTGGCCAGCTCGACGCCGCCGACGTGCGATTCGAAGCGCTCAGCCCGACCCCCCTCGACGCAGGCGAGCGCCGCGAGGCTGCGTGGGAAGCCGAGCACGTGGACGCCGACCTCGCTCGGCTGCCGCGCGAGCCAGGGATCGAGCTCGAGCTCGGACCAGAGGCTGAAGAACTCGGTCCAGGCGACCAGATCGCGGACTCGTGCGGGAGCATCGACCAACGAGGGATCATCAGGCCCGGCCCAACGGATCCGCAGGCGCGCCCTTGCATCTGCCAGCCACGGCTCGATCGCCGCCGCCGCTTCGTCACCACGCAGGCTCATTCCCGTGGTCTCGCGCACCAGCTCGAGCAGCTCGACGCGCAGCCACCGACGCGGAGGCTGGGGCGCGCCGAGGCCCTGCTCTGCGAGGATCGGCGCGAGCGCGAGCATGCAGCGCTCGACCACGCGCTCGACGTCGGCGATCACCTCGGGCAACTTCCCCGGTGCTCGATACCACTCGAGGAGGTGGAACTCCTCGCGGTGACGCGGGCCCTCTTCGGCGGCTCGAAACACGTGCGCGAGCTGGAAGATCGACCCGGCGCCGCGGCAGAGCAGCTGCTTCATCGGCAGCTCGGGGCTGCTCGCCAACCAGCGCTCGTCCCCTGCCCGATTGGAACCCGAGGCGCCGTGCGTGGCGATCGGCTCGATCCAAGGCTCGAGCGCGACCGCGGTGGATCGGATCGGCGTGCTGACCTCACGCAGCCCCTGCTCGCGCAGGCACGCCCGAACGACCGCGAGCGCCTCGTCCCACAGGCGCACGCGCAGTGGCCAGGGGAAGGCGCTCGCTGGATCGTCGTGCATTCGCTCGCGTCTCGCTCGGCTCGGACGATGAGCCGAACGAGGCGTCCTACTGGTTCACGCGCTCGATGTACTGGCCAGTCTCGGTGCTGATCTTGATGCGGTCGCCGACGCGCAGGAAGATCGGGACCTGGACCTGCAGGCCGGTCTGCACGGTCGCGGCCTTGGTCACGTTGGTCGCGGTGTCACCCTTGACCCCCGGCTCGCTCTCCGTGATCTCCATGATCACGTGGCTCGGCAGCGTGACGCCGACCGGACGACCCTTGAAGAACAGGATGTCGACGGGCAGCTGATCCATCAAGAAGCGCGAGTCGTCGCCGACGAGATCGTTCAAGAGCTCGATCTGCTCGTAGCTCGCCTTGTCCATGAAGGTGTGCCCGTCGGCGCCCGAGAACAGGTACTCGAACTGCCGAGACTCGACGTCGGCCGCCTCGAGCTTCTCACCGGAGCGCCAGGTCCGGTCGATGACCGCCCCGGTGATCATGTTCTTGATCTTGCATTTGTAGAGGCCCTGGCCCTTGCCTGGCTTCACGAACTGGTAGTCGGTCACGACCCACGGCTGACCGTCGATCTCCAGTTTGGCGTTCTTCTTGAGCTCGGAGACGTCCATCGGCGGAGGCTCCGTAGCTCTACGCGCACAGGGGTGTCAATCGCGAACCCAATGAGCAAGCGCGCGGCGCAGCCCCGGGCGGGGGTCGATGCGGGGATGGGCGCGGTCATTCGAGCCGATGACGACTGGCGGCGCGCGCGTTCGGCGTTCCTGACGCCGGCGCGAGCAGATTTCCCGGACAAAATCGGGATTTATGGCTTTGCGTCGGCCGGGGCCGGCCCGGACTGGAAAACCGGCGCCGAGTGTGGCAAGGTCGAGATGGTTTCTAACAAACGCGGCCGGAAAA
Source organism: uncultured Myxococcales bacterium (assembly GCA_965649595.1). Classification (GTDB taxonomy): domain Bacteria; phylum Myxococcota_A; class Polyangia; order Nannocystales; family Nannocystaceae; genus Plesiocystis. The sequence goes on from CBFGLP010001637.1 coordinate 5,937, forward strand.
ATGCGACTGAGCACGAAAGTACGATATGGGCTGCGGGCGCTGTGCCACGTGGCCTATCGCGGCTATGCGAGCGCCCACGTAATCGCCGAGCAGCAAGCGATTCCATCGCGATACCTCGAAGAAATCATCGGTGAGCTCCGAAAAGCCGGTTTCGTGGTCGGGAAACGGGGACCTCGGGGTGGCTATCGGCTCGCCAGGCCGGCCGGCGAGATCGCCGTCGCCGACGTGATCGCGGTGCTGTCCGCGACCCCGAATCACCCGCACTCCGGCGAGCCTCAGGACGAGATCACTCGGCTGGTCGAGACCTCGGTCGACGAGCGCTTCGAGCTGGCCGTCGGTGAGCTCAGTCTCGAAGCGCTGATCGGGGAGGCGCGCGAGCGCTATCGCCGACAGGCCGCCGACTACGTCATCTGAACCCGCGCTTGACCCGGAGCACACGGACGCGATGCACCGACCCGACTTGGTCGACAACATCCTGGGCCTGATCGGCAACACGCCGCTGGTCCGCATCAACAACATCACGCCGCCCGACTCAGCAACGGTGTGGGGCAAGTGCGAGATGATGAACCCCGGCGGATCGGTCAAGGACCGGATCGCGCTGGCGATGATCGAGGCCGCCGAGCGAGCCGGAAAGATCAAGCCGGGCGTGAGCACGCTGGTTGAGCCGACCTCCGGCAACACCGGCATCGGCCTCGCGCTGGTGTCGGCGGTCAAGGGCTATCGCCTGATCCTGACGATGCCCGAGAGCATGAGCCTCGAGCGCCGCCAGCTGCTGCAATCTTACGGCGCCGAACTGGTGCTCACGCCGGAGGCGGAGCAGATGGACGGCGCCATCGCCAAG
>CBFGLP010001638.1:0-3982 GCA_965649595.1 uncultured Myxococcales bacterium
CCCTCCGCCAACTCGCCGGACCGTCATGGCTTCGCGGCTCGCAGCGCGGCGAGCTCGTCCTGCAGCGCTTGCCGACGGCGGCGAGCCTCGCGGTCGGCCTTGCGCGCGAGCAGGCGCTCGAGCACCCGCCCGGCCTGCTCGAGCGAGGCGGGATCACGGCGGTGCAGCAGCGCACGCACGAGCAGCTCTTCGAGCGAGCCCGGGTCATCCACGCGCGGCTCCTCGAGCACGGCCTGAAGCTCGGCGACCGCCCGATCGAGCTGAGCCGGCTGGTTGAACGCGAAGCGAGCCTGGGCCCGCAAGCGGTACCCGAGCGACTCGTTCGGACGCAGCGCGACGAGCAGCCGGGCGTGGTGCAGCGCGAGCGCGGGGTTTTGCTGACGCAAGGCCAGGACCGCCTGCACGCGCAGCGGCTCGGGCTCATTGGGGAACGAGCGGGCGCGCTCGCGGGCGAGCACCCGGGCGTGCTCAGGCGCGCGATCGATCAGCGCCCGCACGAGCGCTTGCCAGGGATCGGGCGAGTCGGGGGCGATCCGGGCGAGCTGATCGGGGACCGGCAGCAACGCGAGCAGGTACTCGAGCAGCTCGGGAGCGACGGGCTCGCGCAGGCGCTCGAGCGCATCGCGGAGGTGATCGAGGGCGGCGAAGGGTTGCTCGGCTCGCGCGGCCGCGAGCGCGGCGATCAGGCGCGCCTCGACCGAGTCCGGACGAAGCCGAGCCGCGACCTCGGCCCGCGCGAGCGCGGCCGACCACCGCCCCGCGAGGGCGTGCTCGCGGGCGAGGTGGAGGTGGAGCAGCGGATCGCAGGGGGTCTGCTCGAGCGCGGCGTCGACCGGGAGCTCACCCGCGAGCACGCGCTCGTCACGATCACGGCGATGTGACCAGCTCGCGGGGATCGAAGCGATCGCGATCGCCTCGGCCGCGGCGGCGAGCACCAGCGTCAGCACGAGCACGCGCTTGCAGGTCCAGGTCCGTTGCCCGACCGAGGCCGAGAGCGCCCCGGCGAGCGCGACGACCGGGGCCGCGACCCCGAGGTAGTCGAGCGAGAAGTCGGCCCAGCTCTGGATTGCGAGGGCCAAGAGCCCGCACAGCGCGATCCGCCGAGGCGCGTGCGGGTTGGATCGATAGCTGAGCACGGCCCACCAGCCGACACCGAGCAGCAGGACCGCCCCAGGCACGGGGCCCCACTCGACCAACCAAGCGATCGGCGTGGTCTCGATATGGGTGAACTGCAAGCGCGAGGGGGTCGAGTCGATGAGCGGGAGCAGATCGACGAAGCAGCCGCGACCGATGCCGAGCACCGGGGCGAGCGGGATCAGCTCGAGGCTCGCGATCGCGACCCCGAACTTGGCCTCGAACGCGTCGAGATCCCGCAAGCTCGCTAGCTGCTCGGTCGCCCCCTGTCGCGCCGCGAGCACGAGCATGACCGCGAGCGCGACCAGCAAGCTCCCGAGCGCGAGCCAGCGACGACGACCGCGCGACTGCGTGCTGGCTGGGCCGCCCGCGCGCAAGCGCAGCGCCAGCAGCAGCGCGATCGGGGTGACCACGATCGCGCTGACCAACGCGGCGCGAGACAGCGAGAGCACCAGCGCGGCGAGCTGGATCGCGGCGCCCCCCCAGGCCAGGAACGCACGATCACTCAGCCGATCGCGCTCGCGCGCGTGGCCGCTCTCGTAGCTGCGCTGCTGCAGATCGAGGGCCGTAGCCGCGGCCGCGAACAGCCCGACCAGCAACAGACCCGACTGATGGTTGGGGTTGACGAAGCTGGTCAGCAGCGGCGAGCCGAGCTCCTGGCCGAGGCCCGGGACGTCTTGGCGCGGCGAATAAAAGCCGTAGATCGCCTGCGCGCCGACCAGCTTCTGCACGAGGCCGATCAGCGCGACGAGGCTGCCGGTCGCGGCCACGTAGGCGGCGACGAGTCGCCAGCTCAGCTGCGCGCTCGCGACGAACAGGCCGGTGAGCGCGAGCAGCCGAGCGACCTCGAGGCCGGTCTGGCCGGGATGGATCGAGAGCCGCGACCAGGGCTCGGCCACGGTGCCGGCGACGATCGTCGCGAGCTCGCCGCGCAGCCCCGGGGCGAGCAGATCGAGCAGCGACGCGGGCAAGGGCAGCCACTGCACGAAGGTCAGCCCGGCCGCGAGCAGGCCGAGCCACCACAGCGAAGGCACTCGCAGCGGCGTCGTGGTTCGCAGGCACCGACGCACCAGCAACGCGACGATCACCAGCACGAACACGGGCACCAGCTCGGGCTTGACGCCTCCGAGCCACAGCGGCGGACCAGCGACGGCGAGCGCTAACAGGATGCGAGACCAAGGCAGCCAGCGCTCGCGCTCACCGGAACCGGCGCCCTGCCCCTGCGTGGCCATTCGATGCATGGTACCAGGCAGGTCGAGGGGTCGAGGGCTGGTTCGTGGACCGGCTCAATGAAGCACGAGCCAGGTGCTGCCTATCGCGATCGCTACCACCGACGCCACGATCAGCGCCCAGCGGCGGACCAGCTCGCGCGAGCCGGGCAGGCGCTCGAGGATCGCCGCCAGCAAGCTCGAGAACCCTGCCATCGCGCCGATCGATCCGATCGCGAACGCGATCAGGTAGGCGACCCGCGCGGAGCCGCCGAGGGCGAGGGCCGGGAGCACGCCATAGAGGTGCGAGCTGCCAGCGAGCCCGTGCAAGGTGCCGATCACGAACGCGGGCATCCGCTCGCGCGTCGACCCATGCGAGTGCGTGCCCACGTCGTGGGCGTGCGCATGGGTCTCGTGGCGGACCCGCCACAGGCCCCACGCGCCGACACCGATGATCAGCGCGCCGACGATCCGCTCGCTCCACGCCCCGAGTGAGTCGAGCGGCAACAGGGCCCCGAACGCGAGCAAGAGCAGACCAACGGTCGTCACGCCGCTCGCGTGGCCGAGCCCCCAAGCAAAGCCAGTTCGCCAGGGCTTCGTCGCCCCGTCCGCCCTCGAGCTGACCAGCGGAGCGATCGCGGCGAGGTGATCGGGCCCGCTGATCACGTGCCAGGCACCGAGGAGAAGTCCGGTCAGAGCAGCGAGCACGGGTGCCTCACGAGTGAGCGGGCCGGCTCGCGGCGCGGTTGATGAGCGTCGCCGCATAGGCGGCGCCGAAGCCATTGTCGATGTTGACCGTGGTGACCCCGGCCGCGCAGCTGTTGAGACAAGAGAGCAACGCGGCGAGGCCTTGAAAGCTCGCGCCGTACCCGGTGCTGGTCGGGACGGCGATCACCGGACAGTCGACCAGGCCGGCGATCACCGAGGGCAGCGCGGCCTCGAACCCAGCCACGCAGATGATCACCCGTGCCCGACGAAGCGTGTCGAGCTCGCCGAGCAAGCGGTGCAGGCCCGCGACACCGACATCGGCGAGCCACTCGACCGAGTTGCCCATCACCTCGGCGCAACGACGCGCCTCGAACGCGACCTTTTGATCCGAGGTGCCCGCGGACACGACCGCGATCGTGCCTTGGTGCTTGGGTGTCCGATCTCGCCAGATCCACAGCAGCCCCGAGCCGGGCTCGTACTCGGCGGCGTCGAGGCCGTGCTGCTCGCGGACCAGCGCCGCGGCCCGCTCGCTCGTGCGGGTGCACAGGACGTTGGGGTTGCGGGCGGCGAGCCGGACGAAGATCTCGGCGGCCTGCTCGGGCGTCTTGCCGGGTCCGTAGATGACCTCGGGGAAGCCACGCCGGCTGGCGCGGTCGTGATCGATCCGCGCCCACTCGAGGTTCTCGATCCGCCCGCTCGCCTCGCGGTGCGCCTCGGCGAGCTTCTCGAGCGCTTGCTCGCGATCGATCTCGCCAGCGACCAGCGCGTCGAGGATGGCTGCGGTGGTCTTCACGTGCTCGCCTCCCCGCCCTGCTCGGGAGCCCGTCGCAGCAGCACCTCGAGCGAGCCCGAGCGAAAGCCGGCGAGATCCAGCGTCACGAACAGGTACCCGGCGCGCTTGACCGCCGCGATCAGGGCGTGGCGCTGCTCGA
>CBFGLP010001639.1:0-4437 GCA_965649595.1 uncultured Myxococcales bacterium
GAGCCGGAGCCCGAGCCCGAACCCGAAGCGCCGACCAGCGACGAGCTCGAGCTCGAGGTCGTCGGTGAGCGCGACGAGCCACCGGCCACCAGCGCGTCGGACTTCGACATCGAGATCGGCCGACTCCGCGACGTCCCGCGCCGGACCGCCGAGGAGCAGCTGACCTTGGCCCCGGGCATCCTGCTCACCAACCTGGGCGGCGAGGGTCACCCATCGACGATCTTCCTGCGCGGCTTCGATGCCGGTGAGGGCCAGGACCTCGAGTTCACCGTCGAGGGCGTGCCGATCAACCAGGTCTCGCACGCGCACGGGCACGGCCTCGTCGACACCAATTGGATCATCCCCGAGCTGGTCGATCGCGTGCGTGTGCTCGAAGGCCCCTTCGACGCGCGGCAGGGCGACTTCGCCGTCGCCGGCAGCGTGCAGTATCACTTGAACCTGCGCTCTCGCGGGGTGCGGCTGAGCGGCGGCTACGGCAGCTTCGATCGCAAGCGGGCGGTGCTGCTCTGGGGCCCGCGCAACGCCGAGCCGGGCACCTTCGTGGGCGTCGAGCTCAAGGCCGGCGACGGGTTCGGCACCAACCGCGGCTTTCGAGCGGCCAAGGGCCAGCTCGGCTACGAGCACCGCTTCGACGGCGGCTGGGGCCTGCGCGCGCTCGCGGGGATCTATGCGACCCGCTTCGAGACCCCTGGGGTCGTGCGCCTCGACGACGTGCAAGCCGGGCGGATCGATCGCTGCGCGCCCGATCTCGATAGCCAGCGCGGGTGCACCTACGACCCCAACCAAGGCGGCTCGGCGACCCGCTTCTCGGCCCAGATCTTCGCCACCCGAACCCGCGACGTCGACGAGATCGCGTTTGGCATCTGGGCCCTGCGCTCCGGCTCGCGCTTCGTCGACAACCCGACCGGCTACCTGTCCGACGCGCAGGCCAACAGCGAGGCGCCGCAGCGCGGCGACGGGCTCGATCAGCAGTACTCGGCCACCAACCTCGGCGCGAGCGGATCGTGGGCCCGGATCTGGCGCTGGTGGGATCGCCCGCAGCGGCTCGAGCTCGGCGTGCGGCTCCGCTACGACGACGGCGAGTCGCGGATCGATCGCATCCGCACCTCCGACGCGCTGCCCTACCGGACCGAGTTCGCCAACGAGCTGCGCCAGGTCAACGTCGGTGGCTACGGCTCGTTCACCTTTCGGCCCTTCGATTGGCTCGACCTCGAGGCGGGCCTGCGCTTCGACGCGTTCTCGTTCAACGTCGTCGACACGGACGAGCCGCTCGAGGATCGCGACGGCGAGCGGGTGGCTCGCCAGACCGCGACCGCGTTCGGCTTCGCCGTGCAGCCGCGCGTGGCGGTGACCGCCTCGATCATGCCCTGGCTCGACTGGCTCGCGGCCTACGGGATCGGCTCGCGCAGCAGCGACGCCGCGGCCTTGTCCGAAGGCGAGCTCGCCCCCTTTGCCCGCGTACAGGCGGCCGAGACCGGGTTTCGCTTCGTGCTCTTGCAGGCCGCCGAGCTGGTCGATCTCGACGCGCGAGTGGTCGGCTTTTATACCCACGTCGATCGCGACCTCGTGTTCGACGAGACCCTCGGGCGCAACGTGCTGGCCGGCGAGTCCAACCGGTTCGGCTCGCTCGCGGCGCTGCGGCTCTCGGTCCGCGAGTGGGCCGACATCTCCGCGAGCTTCACTTGGGCAGAGGCCTTCTTGCCGCCCGAGAGCGCCGGGCCGTTCGACTGGAACGCGGGCGAGCGCTTGCCATACATCCCGCGCCTCGTGGTCCGCGGCGACGCGGTGGTCTTCCATACCCACCGCGTGCGCGGCGAACCGATCGGCTGGAGCGTCGGCCTCGGCGCGAGCTGGGTCGCACCGCGACCGCTCCCGCTGGGTCAGTACGGCACCGCGATCGCCGTCGTCGACGCGGCTACCCGGGTGCGCTGGCGCTGGCTGGAGCTGGGCGTCGAGCTGCGTAACCTGCTCAATCGCCGCTACAACAGCTTCGAGTACCTCTATCCGTCAAACTTCGAGAGCCCGACGGGCTTCGCGTCGATGCTGCCCGCGCTGCACTTGTCCGCCGGCGAGCCCTTCACCGCCTTTGCCACGCTCACGCTGTGGTTCGAGCCCGGCGAGGTCGAGGACTTTCGTGCGGCCAAGCGCACGCGCAAGCAGGCTCGCGCGGGGCAGGGAGCAGGGTAATGATCTGCGTCGCAACCATGCTCGATCGCCACGTCTGCTCGCTCGTGCTGCTCGCCCTGCTGATGGGCGCGGCTAGCTGCGGCGAGACGCTCGGGCGGCCGGTGCTGTTCGAGATCGGGCTCGAGGTCGACGCCGGTGACGATGACGATCCAGCTAGCTTTTCTACGGCGACCGGCTGGGAGGTAGAGCTCGAGCAAGCCGTGATCGCGGTCGGGCCGATCTATCTATACGAGAATCGGCCGATCGCGAGCGTGCCGGACGACGCGTCGGAGTGGGGGCTTCAAGCCTTGGTAAGCGGCGTGGGCGAGCTGCTCCTGCCGACCGCGCACGCGCACGCGGGCGACAACATCTTCGACGGCGGCGTGCTCAAGGGCGAGATGCTGCACCAGATCGCGTTCGACCTGCTCGCCGCGCCCAGTCGCGTCGGCCTCGGCACCGCGCGCGGCATCGCGGGACCGGTCGGCTCGTTCTCGGTGATCTTGTGGGAGCCGACCGGGCAGACGCTCGGGGCCACCGACGCGCTCGGCGACTATCATGCCTATGTCTCCGGCACCGCCAGCAAGGACGGGCAGACGATCGCGTTCGAAGGTGGCGTCGTGATCCCGGACATCGGCGTGAACCGACGCGTCGATGGGCTCGCTGCCGACTTCGAGCTCGACGATGACGGCCTGTTCATCGTCAGCCTCGATCCCGCCGCGTGGTTCGACTCCGCCAACTTCGAGCTCTTGCTGAGTCAGAGCGAGCCCGACGATCAAGGCCGCTACGCCCTCCATGAAGACACGCAGGTTGCGATCGCGTGGACCCAGGCGCTGCGTCGCCCGAGGTCGTGGTCCGGTCGTTGGGAGCCCGACGCCGCGTCGCTCGCCGAGTTCCCGCTCGCGGAGGGGATCGAGCCATGAGCGAGCGGGTCGACGATCAAGCGCGCGCGCGCCTGCGGGTGGTCGATCAGGGCCAGCCCCCCGAGCCTCCGCCCTTGCTGTGGCAGCGCGAGGGCGACGATCCGAGCTGGTGCGTCGACGCGACCGCGAGCGAGCAGGCCAACGCGGTGCAGCTCGGCCTGCTCGACGCCTCCGCGATGTCGGCCAGCGAGCGTCGGGCGATCGATCTCGCTCGCTCGCACACGCGTGCTCGAGCGATCTTGTCGGAAGCCGAGCCGCCGCCCGACCGACGCAAGCGCTCGCTCGCGATCTTGCTCGGGCTCAGCATCGGCGCGCACGCGCTGGCGTTCGGGTTGCTCGCGTACTTCGGCGAGGGCGGCTCGCCGCTGCGAGAGCGTCGAGGTCGAGAGCAGTTCACGGATCAGCGCGTGGTCGTGCCCGTCGAGGTCGAAGAGGTCGAGCCGGAGCCGATCGAGCCGGAGCCGATCGAGCCCGAGCCAATCGACGCGCAGCCGATCGAGGACACGTCCACCCCACGCCCGACCGCCAAGCCGCGCCACGATCACGCCGCCGAGCCACCCGCCGAGCCCGCTCAACCGCCGCCCGCCCGCCGCCTCGAAGGGTTTTCATTGAGCAGCGAGGGCACGCTGAACGTCGGCGAAGGGGAGGGCGTGCCCTGGGGATCGCCCGGAGGCAAAGGCACTGGCCCGGGCGGCAAGGGCAAAGGGGGAGGCGAGCCAGCGCCCGCGCTGCCATCGGAAGGCTCGGGCGACGCGCTGACGCCCGCCGAGCCGCGCGGCACGATCGTCGAGCCCGAGTATCCGCCCGAGCTCGAGCGCCGCGGCATTGAGGGCTCGGTCGTCGTGATCGTGTGGATCGACGAGCACGGCCACGTGATCAAGGCCGAGGTCGCGGACTCGTCTGGCTACGATGCCTTCGATCACAACGCCGAGATGGCGGCGCAGCGGCAAGAGTGGACGCCCGCGACTCGGGATGGTGAGCCGGTCGCGAGCAAGCGGCGCTATCGGATCAAGTTCAAGCTGCCGAAGCGCTGATGCGCTTCAATTCAGCCCGGTAGGGCGGAAAGACAACTCGACGAGCGCCAGCACGATCAGCTCGTCGAGGCCGGCGTGCTCTCGAGGCGCCGCGCTTCACCCTTGCGGACGATGGCGGCGATGTGATCGGCGATTCGCTCCCAGAGTCCGGGTGGAATGTTGTGTCCCATTCCTTCGATCAGCACGAGCTCGGCTCCTGGAATCGCGGCAGCCGTAGCACGCCCACCTCTCGGGTCGCACAGCGTGTCGGCGAGCCCATGCACCACGAGCGTCGGCACGTCCAGCGAGTGCAGCCGCTTGGTGCGGTCACCCGAAGC
>CBFGLP010001640.1:0-3548 GCA_965649595.1 uncultured Myxococcales bacterium
GATGTCGGCGATGGCGATGGCGACGGCGATGCCGACGGCGATGCCGATGCCGATGCCGATGCCGATGCCGATGCCGATGCCGATGCCGATGCCGGTGGCGTTTGCGGAGACGGGGTCGTCGATGCGACCGAGGAGTGCGACGACGCAAACGACGACAACACGGACGCGTGCACGACTCTGTGCCTGCCGCCGACGTGTAACGACGGGCTCGTCAGCGGAGACGAGACGGACGTGGACTGCGGCGGCAGTTGTGGCGGCTGCACGCTCGGCCTGGCCTGCGAACAGGCCAACGACTGCCTGTCGGGGCCATGCGAGGACTCTGTGTGTGCGGTGCCAGGCCAGGTCGTGCTGGGCCACCGTCACACCTGCACGCTGCTCGACAGCGGTGCGGTCCGCTGTTGGGGACACGGAATGTTGGGCAACCTCGGCTACGGGAACCCGTACAACATCGGTGACGACGAGTCGCCATCGAGCGCGGGCGACGTCGACGTGGGAGGCGCGGTCGTGCAGTTGGCAGCCGGCCTCGCCCACACGTGTGCGCTTCTCGAAGGAGGTGCGGTTCGCTGTTGGGGAACCGGAGACGACGGTCAGCTCGGCCACGGGAGCTCGAGCAGCATCGGCGACGACGAGCCGCCTGCGAGCGTGGGAGATGTCGACGTGGGCGGCACGGTCGTAGAGCTCACGGCTGGTTATTTCCACACGTGCGCGCGGCTCGAAGGCGGTCTGGTTCGCTGCTGGGGAGCCGGAGAGAACGGCCGACTCGGCTACGGCAACACGAACAACGTCGGCGACGACGAGCTGCCAGCGAGCGCGGGTGACGTCGACGTGGGCGGCACGGTCGTGCAGTTGACGGCTGGTGGGGCGCACACCTGCGCGCTGCTCGACGACGGTGCGGTTCGCTGTTGGGGAAACGGAGACGCCGGCCAACTCGGCTACGGGAACATGATCACCATCGGCGACGACGAGTTACCATCGAGCGCGGGTGACGCGAACGTGGGCGGCACGGTCCTGCAGTTGGATGCTGGCAATTTCCACACCTGCGCGCTGCTCGACGGTGGCGCGGCTCGCTGTTGGGGATACGGATCCTACGGCCGACTCGGCTACGGGAACACGAACGACATCGGCAACGACGAGTCGCCGGCGAGCGCGGGAGATATCGACGTGGGCGGCATGGTCGTGCGGGTAACGGCTGGTGACTTCCACACTTGCGCGCTGCTCGATGGCGACGCGGTCCGCTGTTGGGGGCGAGGGGTCCATGGCGAGCTCGGCTACGGGAACACGAACAACATCGGCGACGACGAGTCGCCATCGAGCGCTGGCGACGTCCCCTATCTGTGACTCACTCCGCCAATCGGGCTAAGACCCCCGTGGAGCCCGTCCGATCACCGTCCGGCTCTCCGCCGGCAGCTCGGTCAGCGCGTCGGCGCAGCGGCGCCCCGCGACTACCAAGCTCGGGTCCAGCTCGAGCAGCGGGACCAACACAAAGTCACGCGCGAGCACGCCCGGGTGTGGCAGCTGGAGCCGCTCGCTCGACCAGCTCAGCTCGCGGCCGTCGACGTAGGCGCACAACATGTCCAGGTCGAGCGTCCGATCTCCCCACCGCTCGCGTCGAATGCGGCCGTGGGACTGCTCGATCGCCAGCAGCTCGTCCAACAGGCGCTCCGGGTCAGGCGGCTCGCTGTCGCGGATCAGCTCGACGGCCGCGTTGAGGAAGGGTCCGGAGCCTGGGCCGAGCGGCTTGGTCTCGTAGAGGCTCGAGCGAGCATGCAGGCGCGTGCCCGGCAGGCGAGCGAGCGCCTCGAATGCTGCATGAATGGTCGCGGAGCGATCACCGAGGTTGCTGCCGACACCGATGAAATAGCGCTGACTCATCGATTATTGGTATTTCCACCGAACCCGACCGGCGGTGTCGATTCCGCTTCGGTCGAGTCCGGATAGTCGCTCAGCTCCGATTCCATCGACTCCGAGTCTGGCACTTCTGGATTTCGCGCTTGCGGCCCCTCCATTCGCCCCTCCCGCGTATCTGCCCGCCCGCTATGTGCGTCGACCATCCCCGCCCAGGGAAACCGCAGATCGAGCACGATCACCCGGCCCTCGCCCGCTACGCCGATCACCGCAGGCACGAAGGGCCCCTGCGGGGTGTCGACACCTGCTGGCCACTCGCCTGGTAGCTCGAAGCGCACGCGCCCGCGCTCGTCGGTTGTCCCGGGCACCACCAGCGCCCGGTCGCCGACGATCAGCTCGACGTCCCGGACCGCCAGCGCGCGCTCGGCCGCGTCGCTGCAGTCCGTCTGTGGCCCCGCCTCGACCCGATAGGCCTCGGCGTAGCGGGTCTCGTCGGTCGCCTTGATCGAATTGACCACGCCCGCGGCGATCAGGATCGCGGCGATCCCTGCGAACACGCCCCCAACTACATAGGCGGGCGTCGTATCGTAGACCAGCTGCCCCTCGCTCCCGTAGAGCCGGCGCGAGAAGGGCTTTGGATAGGCGAAGGCGAACACCGCGAACCCAGCCGAGAACGCCCCGAGCCCCCAATCCCACGCCACGAAGCCGTTCGAGGTGCGCTCGACCTGCTCGATCCGCATGACCGGCACGTGGCGCGGCGAGCTGCACACGCACAGCTCGTGGATCTCGACCATCACGCGCGCGTCGAGCTGCACGTAATCGGCGACGAAGTGCCGATCGACGAGCTGCTCGCCCATGTGCAGGACCGGCCCCGAGCGCGGCTGCTCGGTGTGGGTCACCTCGGTCTCGATCGGTGCGCAGCCCAGCGCGAGCGCGAGGGCCAAGGCGAGCGAGCGAGTGTTGGTGGCCATCGACGAGGGCTCTCGGCCCGTGGGGCTGACGAGGCAAGTTAGAGCGCCGACGCGATCTCGCGCACGATCGCATCGGCAGCCGCGGCCGGATCGGCTTCCTGCGTGATCGGCCGACCGACGACCAGGTGGGTCGCCCCGGCTGCGATCGCGCTCGCTGGCGTCATCACGCGCTTTTGATCACCAGCCTCGGCCCCGGCCGGACGAATGCCGGGGACGATCTTGAACAGGTTGGGCGCCGCGGTCCGGACGGCCTCGAGCTCGTGACCGCTGCAGACCAACCCGGCGCAGCCAGCCTGAGCGGCCGCCGCGGCCCGGATCGCGACCAGCTCCGCAGGCGAGCGCGTGTGCCCGGCCTCGCGGCACGCCTGCGCGTCCTGGCTGGTCAGCACGGTCACCGCGAGCACGCCGAGCGCATCACCAGCCTCGTCCACGCACGCGCGCAGGTGCTCGACGCCCGAGCCCGCGTGCACGGTCACGAAGCGAGCACCGAAGGTCCGCGCGCTGCGGATCGCCCCGCGCATGGTGTTGGGGATGTCGTGCAGCTTGAGATCGAGGAAGACCTGCAGCTCGGGGTGCGCCTGCCGGATGCGAGCGACCACCGCCGGCCCTTCGGCGATAGCCGGCATCAGCTTCTCCTGCAGGTCGATCAGGAGGAGGACGGAACGCCGGTCTTCGAGCATGGCACGTGTTCCGCTCAGGAGGCGCCGGGCGGCGCCGCGCCGGGCGCCTGCC
>CBFGLP010001641.1:0-2288 GCA_965649595.1 uncultured Myxococcales bacterium
CTTTGCGGCGCAGCCGCGACGCGGAACCTGACGGACGTTGCGCGCGGCTCTGTCCCAAGCGCAGGGCGTAGGATTATCTCGCCCGCGCGCAGCGCCCCGGGGAGCCACTGTTCGAGGAGGGAGCGCTCTCCATGATCGGAAAGGCTTCCCCCGGTGCATTGCCCCCGCGCTGCGATCGAAGTCTCCCAATCCAGGATCTCGCCGTAATCACCGGTGTGAACGCGTACGAACCATCAAAGCAAATGCCGAGCCTTGATGTCGAGATACTTATTGATCAACGAAGGCGTCAAATCACTAGGATCCACATCCAACACCAACGCCCCCTGATTCTTCAAGCTCCGCAGCAACCCCTCCCGCCAAGCCACGATCTCCGCCGCCGCCCCCCGAGTATAGAGCTCGAGCTCCCCAATCCCGCCCAGCCCGGCCGCCCGCACCGCCAGCTCGCTGCCCGATGCCGGCTTTCCGCCCTCGAGCAGCGCGTGCACCTCGACGTCCCGAAACATCACGATCAAGGGCAAGTGCCGCGACGACAGCCCCTTGGTCACGCGAATCAGCTCCTCCGCCGAGCGCTCGTCGATCACCTGCGTATAGAGCACGACCAAGGTCCGCTTGCGCACGCGCAGGTTGAGCACGTGGAACGCCTTCTCGGGCTCCGCTTCGACCATCGCCGGTTGCAGCGCGTAGCCGGCTTGAATCAGCGTCTGTACGGCCTTGCGCCCCGCCGCCGGCGGCACGAAGGCTTGCACGTCCTCGGCGTAGCTCATCAGCCCGACCCGGTCTCCGCCGCGGACCGCCACGTGGGCGAGCATCAGCGAGGCGTTGAGCGCGTGGTCGAAGAGCGAGAGCCCGGCCGTCTCGGCGGTCATCAAGCGGCCGCCGTCGAGCAAGAACATGAGGTTCTGGTTGCTCTCGAGCTGGTATTGCCGGGCGGTCAGCTTGCCGCGCCGCGCGGTCGCCTTCCAGTCGATCGAGCGGAATTCGTCGTCGCGGCTGTAGTCGCGCAGCTGCTCGAACTCGCTCTCGCCACCGAGCCGCCGGGTGGTCCGCATCAGCGAGTGCTGGCGATCCTGACGGGCCAGCAGCTCCCAGGTGCGGACCTGCTGTACGTCCGGGTACACGCGCACGTTCTGGTGCGCAGGAAAGCGGATCTGTCGCTTCCACAGCCCGAGCGGGCTCGGGAACCGGACGACCAGATCGCCGAGCACGTGGGCGCCACGGCGGCGAGGGATCACGCGGAAGCGATCGAGCACGCGGCCGCGGCCCGGGAGCGTGAAGCGAAGCGGCAGGTCGGGCGCGCTGGCGTGATCGAAGAGCTCGCAGGTCACCTCGACCTGGATGCGGCGGCGGATCATCGAGCGCAGCTCGACGGTGACAGGGTTGGGGCGGCCCAACGAGAACACCTCGGCGGCGCGGCGGCTGACCGTGAGCGGGCGACGCTTGGTCATCAGCGCGTCGGCGACCGCCAAGAGCAGCACGCCGAGGTCGGCGGCCAGCATCGGCCAGAGCATGGTCTCGTCGAAGGGCACCATCACCGCGAGCGCGAGCGGGATGATCGCCAGCCAGACGAGCGCGCGGTTGGGGATCAGCATGGTTGGTCCTCGCTCAGGCGGCCGTGCGCGGCACCACGGCCTCGCGGAGGATCGACTGCACGCAGTCGTCGGCGGTCACGCCCTCGATCTCGGCGTCGGGGTGCAACACCAGGCGATGCCGCAGGATCGCGGGCGCGAGCAGCTTGACGTCGTCGGGGATCACGAACTCGCGCGCCTCGCTGGCCGCCCGCGCTCGCGCGGCCGTCAGCAGCGAGATCGAGGCTCGCGGCGAGGCGCCGAGATAGACCGAGCGATGCGCCCGCGTCCGCGCGACCACGTCGGTGATGTAGTCGAGCACGCCCTCGTCGACCCGCACGGCGCCGATCATCTGCTGGAGCTGGACGATCTGCTCGTGCGTGGTGATCTGGCGCAGCCCGATCGTGTCGAGGTTGGCGGCGTCGAACCCAGCCACGTAGTTGCGCAGGATCGCCTTCTCGACCTCGCGCTGCGGGTGCCCGACGTTGATCTTCATCAAGAAGCGATCGAGCTGGGCCTCGGGCAGCGGGTAGGTGCCCTGCGACTCGATCGGGTTTTGCGTGGCGATCGTGAAGAACGGGCGCGGCAGCGGGCGTGTGGCGCCGTCGACGGTGACCGAGCGATCCTGCATGGCCTCGAGCAGCGCCGACTGGGTCTTGGCCGGCGCGCGGTTGATCTCGTCGGCCAGCAACAGCTGGGTGAACACCGGCCCGGGCATGAACA
>CBFGLP010001642.1:0-8396 GCA_965649595.1 uncultured Myxococcales bacterium
GGTGTCGTGCACTCAGCCACGCACGGCCGCTGCGCGGCCGCGAGCTCGCGTAGCGAGCTCGGTGGGCTGGTTTCGGGTTCGCAATCATCCGCTTGGCCCCCCAGAGGGGGGCTTGGTTGGTCCACAGGCGGTCTGCACGGGCACTCGCTCGAGGGGGAGCTAAAGCAAGTGGCAGGCGGAGCTGTCAGCGGGTACACGAGCCGCGTGAGTGAGCAGGAGCGCGCTGAAGGAGAGGGGGCTGCGATCGCGATCCCAGGTCCTGAGCTTTCGGGCTCATCGCCGACCGGGCTCCGCCGATACCATATCGGCCTCTCGCCCGAGCAGGTGCTCGAGCGCCTCACCGAGCAGCCGGGCGTGCGAGCCTACGATGCCCACTCGCTGCCCGACTTCGGCGGGCTGATCCCCGACAGCGAGTTCACGCTCGAGCTCGGAGCTGGGTGGGGCCGATCGCCTGCGCTCGAGCGGGGGCGGAGTCGGTCGCCCGCGACCGAGGTGCAGGAGTTTCGGCTGCACTGCGGACCTCCTGCCGCCCGCGGTCAGTCGGGCACGGGCATGCTTCGGCTGCTCTACATGGTCGGCCGGCTGACGCCGACCCGCGAGGGCACGCAGGTCGAGCTGCGCTTCGCGTGGCGACGGCCTCGCTGGGCCTTGCAGCGCTGGGTCGGGTTCCTCGCGCTCGCCAGCCTCGGCTTGCTCTGGGTGCTGATCGGTCCTGGCGTGCTGGCCAAGAAGGCGCTGCTCTACGGGCTCTTGCTCGCGGTGATCGGGCCGGTCGCCGTGCACGATCTGCGTCGTGACCAGCGGATGCACGAGCAGAGGTTGGCGCTGCTCAACCTGATGGAGCACGTGCTCGGTCCGGTCGAGATCGCTCAGGGCCACCCCGACGAGCCCTACCGCAAGCGCCTGCGTCCCGGCGACGAGCCGGAGGATGACTTCGAAGAGGACGACGAAGACGACGAGGTGCCAACGGCTCGGACCGCCTCCGCCGATCAGACCTCGACGACGCCAGAAAAGACCTGACGGCAGGGCCCGGTCATCGCGACCCCCCGGGAAGAATCCGCGGGCACCACGATCGTCAGGGTTCCACCCGGCAGGGTCACGAGCACCGGCTGATCGGGCGCGACGAGCCCCTCGCTGACGGCAGCCGCCGCGGTTGCACAGGCTCCGGTCCCACACGCGGCGGTGATGCCCACGCCGCGCTCCCAGACCCACAGCGAGATGCTCCCGTCGTCCTCGAGCTGCGCGAACTCGACGTTGGTCTTGGCGGGCTGATAGGCCGCGTCGTTCTCGACCGCCGGCCCGTAGTGGCGAGCGAGCGTCTCGGGATCGTCGATCGCCTCGACGAAGCAGACCGCGTGGGGATTGCCAATCGACACGCTCACGAACTCCCGCCCGCCGCCAGCCTTGGGCAAGCGCTTGCCCGAGACCACGGCGGGACCCATGTCGATGCGGACCTCGGCCGCCATGCCCTCGCGGCGGACCACTCGACACTCGCGCAGGCCCGCGTCGGTGTCGATGTGCACGACCTCGCTGGCGAAGCGCTCTGCGACCCAAGCGGCGACGCAGCGGAGCCCGTTGCCGCACATCTCCGGCCGCGAGCCGTCGGCGTTGATCACCGTCATCGAGGCGATCGCCTCGCCACGCGCCGGTCCGACCACCAGCAAACCGTCGGCACCAATCCCCGTGCGGCGCTCGCAGAGGGCGGTCGCCTGCGCGCGCGCCCACTCGATCGACTCGGCCAAGAGATCCTCGGCGTGATCGGTCCGGTCCAGCAGGATGAAGTCGTTACCGAGCCCTTCGACCTTGGTGAACGAGACGGCGGCCATGGCTCGATGCTATCGCGAGTGGGCGGCCGAGCCGAGTGCACGACGCCCGTGGGTGGACAAGCCCCCCTTTGGGGGCCCAAACGGACGCCTGCGAACCCGAAAGTGCACGTCGTCCCGGAGACGAACCAAGCCCCCCTCTGGGGGGCCAAACGGACGACTGCAAACCCGAAACCAGCCCACCGAGCTCGCAAAGCGAGCTCGCGGCCGCGAAGCGGCCGTGCGTGGCTGAGTGCACGACGCCTGCGGGGGGCTAAGCAGTACTACCCGACCGCACAGCCTGCGCCGATGTTCGGGTCGAAAAGCATCGATCCTGCCCGGAAGCGCCCGAAGACGTGCAGGTCGCAGGTGAGGCGAGCCCATGAACAATGCTAACGTGCCCGCGCGATGGCACTCGCTTCGCTCTTCGCAGCTTCGCTCGTGCTCGTCCCGCTGGCTCTGCAACCACCGGATGCAGATGTCAATGCGGCCGCCCCCGCGAGCGACGACGAGTACGCCCAGGCGCTCACCCGCGTGAAGCGGGCCGAGCAGATGGCCAACGAGGATCCCGAGCGCGGCGCCACGCAGCTGCGTGACGCCCTCGCGCTGCTGCAGAGCTTCGGCCCCGCGCTGGCCAAGGACCCCGACGGCCAAGATGCACGCACGATGGCGCAGCTGACCCTCGCACGCGCCTTGTTGGCGGTCGAGGACGCCGAAGGTGCCCGCGAGGTGATGGACGAGGCGATCCGAACGAGCCGCGGCGACACGCTGCCGACCGGGCGCTTCGGTCCGGGCCTCGTCGCGCTGCATCGCGAGCGCGCAGGCGTGCTCGAGAAGGCCGGCACCGGGTCGATCGCGATCGAGTGCAAGGAGCCCTGTCGGGTCTACATCAACGAGCGCCCGACCGACCCGCGCACCGACAAGCTCGTGCTCGGGAGCTATCGTGTGTGGATCGAAGCCCGCGACGGCAGCGAGACACCGCTGCAGACGGTCGTGCGGCTCGAGCAGCCCGACCAGATCGCCGCGCTCGAGTTCGGCACGGCGCCGGTGACCTCCGACCCAGGCACGAACGACGCCCACAAGCGCGACCGCATGATGCCGCGCTGGGCCGAGATCGCGACGGTCGTGGCCGGCGTCGCTGCGGTCGGCGTGGGCGCAACGCTGTGGGCGATCGACGGCCGCTGCCCCGATGGCAAAGACCCGAACGACCCGATGGCGTGCCCACAGGTCTACACGACGCGCACCGCCGGGATCATCACGCTCGCCGTCGGTGGGGCGGTGGCGCTGACCGGCTCGGTGCTGCTGACCGTCGATGAGGTGCGAGTCGGGCAACAGCGCGGCCAACAAGTCGCGCTGACGTGGACCATGCGCTTTTGAGCGCGAGCGGGTCCGAGGTCCGATTATGCTCGCCCGGCCGTGCGCCTGCTGCTCCGCTTCCTGCTCGCTCGACCAGTCCTGCTCTTCAGCGTCTGCGCGATCGCAGCCGTGGCCGCGGCGATCGTCGCGTTCGTGCTCTCGGAGCGGCGGGCTCGAGCGATGGCCGAGCTCGCCGAAGACGGCGCATCCATAGCCAGCCAGCGCCTGCGCCTCGCGATCATCTCGCTGGTGACGATCGGCCTGCTCGGCTTCGTCGGTTGGTGGCTCTTCGTTCGCGTCCACACCGAGCCGAACCGCGCGCTGATCGTGGTCAGGCTCGAGCCCTCCGAAGGCACGACGCCGCTGCACTGGTGGGACGGGCAGCCGGGGCCGAAGGTCGTCGCCGAGGGGCTCGCCGAGCAGCTCGGCGAGCTCGGCATCGACGTGGTCCCGATCGATCACGAGCACGCCGAGCTGCTCGCGGGCACGCTCGATCCGGCGGACATCCAGGCCCACGCCCGCGCGCTCGAGGCCCGCTGGATCGTCGAGCTGAGCGTGCGGGTCGACAAGACCATCGCGCTGCAGGGGGCCGACTTCTCCGACTACGTGCTCGAGATCGAGGCGGCGGTGACCGACAGCGAGACCGGGGAGCGCTTCGCGGCGGCGGACATGCCGATGCGCGCGTTCCTGTGGGGCGAGACGCCCAACGAGGCGCTGATGCTCAACGCGAGCTACGTGGTTCAGCGCGCGACCATGCCCTTGGTCGTGGTGCTGGCCGAGCGCGAGCCGATCGCCGCGCTCGCCGAGGGGCGCTCGGGCAGCAACACCGAGCGGGCGCTAGCGATCGAGCTCGAGCCGCTCTTCTCGCGCAGCCAGAACCTCGCGGAGGGCCTGGCCAAGCGAGACAAGGAGCGAGCGAGCGCCCGCGAGCGCGAGCCCGAAGATCGTGGCACGGCCGATCGCCACCTGCTCGGCGACGTGCTGGCCGAGGAGTACTTCATCGGCACCGCGGCGGATGGGCGCCTGATCCTGCTGACCGATCCCAAGCACGTCAGCGTGGTCCCGGATCGGCTCGGCTACGTGCTGACCAACGAGGGCGAGGCGATCGTGCTCAGCGACGCCGATGGTGGTCAGCGCGAGCTGCTCTTCGAGCACTACAACGTCTACAGCGCGCCAGCAGTGTCGGCCGATGGTCGGGTGCTGTGGATGACCCTCGCCAACCATGGCGCGAGCAAGAGCCTGGTCAGCGTCTCGGTGCCGGAGGGCGAGATGATCCCGGTGCTCACGCACCCGACCGAGTACGACACCAGCCCGCTGCCGAGCCCCGACGGATCGCGGGCGGTGTTCTACAGCCGCCCAAGCC
This sequence comes from uncultured Myxococcales bacterium, assembly GCA_965649595.1. Taxonomy (GTDB): domain Bacteria; phylum Myxococcota_A; class Polyangia; order Nannocystales; family Nannocystaceae; genus Plesiocystis. The sequence continues at coordinate 4,522 of CBFGLP010001642.1, forward strand.
GCTACGCCGCGAGCACGATCGACATGATCGATCGCGCAGGTAAAAAACGCGACCGACTGGTCGAGGCCGAACAGGCGGCGGGTCGGCCAGTCTGGACGCCCGAGGGCGACGCGCTCTACGTGCCGATCGGTGACTGGGAGCGGATCGTCGAGATCGACGCGTCGACGCTCGCGCGCACGCACGTGCTCGGGCGCCCGCCCGAGGGCGAGCCGCTGCCCGAGCTACCTTCTCCGCCCGCCCCCGCCGACGCGGGTGACGTGCCGCTCGCGGAGGATCCCTCGGCTCCGCCACCGCCCGACCCACGCACGACCAGCCGCTTCTCCGCGATCGCGCTCGGCCACGACGGGCGAACCCTCTACGCGATCGAGGAGGCGATCGACGGCACCCCGTGGATCGGCGCCTACTCGCTCGATAACCGGCAGTACACGCGCCTCGCTCAGCTCGACGCCCGCTGGCTGGCCGCGAGCCCGACCGAGGCTCGCCTCGCCGTGCAGGTCCGAGGGTTCACCTCGACCGACGATCCGCGGCCCGGTGACGACGAGATCCTGCTGCTCGGACCGCAGCCGGGTGAGGTCCAGGCGCTCACCCTGAACAGCGAAGAGGACGAGCTCTCGGGCTGGTCGCGCGACGGCAAGTCGGTGTTCGCCATCCAGCGCTCGCGCGACCCCGGCAGCGAGGAGCTGCCGGTCGTCCGAGCCTACCGCTACACCCCGCGCTGACGCTCGGGCGCCAGGCTCAGCGGGCGTTGCCCGGGAAGGGATTGGCGGTCTCGCGCCGCCAGGTCTCGTCCGGTGCCCGCCACTCGTCCCACTCGCGCGGGGCTGCGCGGAAGAACGCGGCCCCGATCACGCCGACGTTGCGACCATCGCCCATCCGCTCGGCATAGCTGTCGTCGACGCTGGAGAAGCGGAAGGTCGCGACGCTGTCCGTGCTGGTCCGCCAACCATCGATCACGACCGAGGTGAAGGGATCGACGATGTAGCCCCGCTTGTCGAAGCTGGCCGCGCGCCCGTCGATCACGTCGAGGCCGTCGACGGACAGCACGACCTCGTAGGCGGTGCCGCTGTCGTTGGCGACCGCGATCGAGTAGCGCTCGTCGGGCTGGCCGACCGCGTAGAGCTGCGAGCCGACGCTCGCGGCCGGGAGCACGCGCCCGCTCTCGTCGAGCAGCGCGAAGGTCAGCTCGCCGTCGCGCATGCGAGCCTCGTCCGACCACGCGCGGGTCCGATGCATGCTGGCGACGCTGCGCACGCCATCGACGTCGTCGTAGTGGATCGAGAACACCACGTCGGGGGTCGAAGGATCGGCGCGGCGGAAGCTGACCGACTCGATCCGACTGTCGCGATGCTCGCCGTAGGACGTGCCGAGCCCGGGCCGGTGCTCGCTGGCGATCGCGTCGCGCTCGAAGTCGCCATCGTCCCAGCGAGGCGGCGAAGCCGAAGCGCCCGCACCGGTCGGCTCGGGGGTCGCCTGACCACGCCACTCACCCTTCTCCTCTGCACGGCTCGACGGGCCGAAGCCGGTGCCCGTCGGGCTACCGGGAGCGGCCTCATCGGCGAACCGGGCTCCGTCGAGCTTGGCCGACCCACGGCCGTCGCTTCCGAGCGGGGACTCGGCCTCACCCGCCTTCTTGCAAGCCAAACCCACCGAGCACGTAACCAAGACCAGACCGATGAGCACGAGCCGTCGCATGGAGCCTCCGCGTGATGCGGGCCGGCGAACGGGGCCCCCGAGAGGCCGCTTACAGGGCACCTAGAGGTCCGTGCGGGGCATCAGCTCGAGCCACAGGCCCGAGTGCGAGCTGCCCAACTTGATCCGCACCCGGTCGGGCGGAAGCACCAGGCGACGGATCCGCTCGGCGCCGAGGAAGCTGCCGGGGCTCGAGTCGAGGTCGTAGATGACCAAGCCCTCGCTCTCTTGCCGCAGCAACGCGTGCGCGCGGCTGAGCCGAGCGGTCAGTCGAGCGAGCAGCTGACCGACTCGGTTGTGCCCGGTCACTTCGGGCTGTCGCTCGCGCCGGATCAGCACGCCCTTGCGCAGCGCCGAGGCGCGCAGCCATCCGGTCAGGCACAGGCCGGCGCGAAACAGCACGATCTGCGCGACGCAGGGATCGTGCTCCCCTGCCCCGTCGCTCGTGCCAACGAAGTCGACGGGCGGGCTGACCTCGGTGCCCAGCTCGAGCGATCCGATCGCCAGCTTTTGCGCTCGAATGAAGCGAACCTCGATCGGCTCACGCCGCAGCTCCTGCTCATCGCGCCCCGGCAAGCCGACGATCCGCATGAGCACGTCGCCACGGGGGCGCTCGGCCTGCTCGGGCTCGGGCCAGCGCACGACCGTCTCCTCACAGGGCTGCTCGTCGCCGATCAGACCGGTCGGAGTGCGACGACGCCGGAGATCGATCACCTCGAGCGAGCGCACACCCGCGCGCTGGCTGGGGATCAGCAAGGCCTGTCGATTGGCGATCGCCTCGCCTGCGTCGACGCGAAAGCTGCAGGCCTCGTGGGTACCGAGCACGACCGCGTGCTCGGGCGAGCTAGGCAGATCGAGGCAATCGAGCCGGGCTCCACGAGCGATCTGCAAGCGCACCCCATCTTCGCAGCCGAGTGCAGGGCCGAGCACCTCGTCGTGTCGACGCATGCGATGGAGCATGTCGGCGAGCGACTGGGTGTTGTCGGCCCGCCCGGGCCGATCGGCATCACGCTCTAGAGCATCGATGGACCCGACCGAGCGGTCTGGCGCGACAGGGCCCCGACCGAGGTCTACATGGAGCGATGTTGTCATGATTGCGAGGCCGTCGAGCGACCCGGGCCCGATGGTTGCGAAAGAGCGTCGAGTCGGCAAGCGCGTGCGAGCTCGAAGCGACGCAGGAGCGGACCAAAAGCGTGCTAGCGGGGTTCGATCGCAGCTCGATGTCCGACGTGCTCGGACCGAGCGCCTTCAGCGGCATCGTCGATGGGTTAGAAGCCAGAGCGAGTCCACTACTGCGATCGCCCCTGTTGGGGCGCGACCGAACATCGCTGCACGTGCTCGATCATGAAGTCGAGGTTCGCTCGGGGATCGCTCCGCCAGCACGCTCGTCGATGTTCTCGCTCCAGGGATCGTGAGAAGCTCGGTGTGCCTCGCGGCTACGCGGGGTTACGTAAGGAGGGATGGCGACTGTGACCACCGAGACCGATCCGACGGGAGCAACGACCACGATCACCGAGACCCGAACCCTGCGATCGACGGTGCTCGACGGTGTGCTGCGCCTCAGCGGCGAGGGCTTCGACGGCTCGACCCTCGAGGTCGAGCCCGGGACGACGGTGGTCGTCCGCATCGTCGACGCCGATGGCCACTATCTCTACGCCAACCAGATCCCGCCGGGCGGCGATCGAGCGGCCGTCTGGGGTCGCAACGAGGAGCGGGGGGTCGCGCGACGCAAGTTCGAAGCGGTGTCGACCGAGCTCTTCAACGTGGTGTTCGCGGTCGATGCCCGCGACGCCAGCAAGGTCGCGTTCGGGCCGGTCATCAAGATCAAGCCCAAAGGCGGCTGAGCTCGGCAGCTCTCGCAGCCGATGGCTCGCGGCGACGACATCGACGCTACCCCCGACCTCGCGGGCTCGACCACCGACGGAGCCGAGTCGAAGCCCAGCCAGAGCGATGGTTGGCGGCCTCCGCAGGCGGGTGATGCCCCCACCCGCCTCGGTCGCTACGTGCTGCTGCGCGAGATCGGGCGCGGGGCGATCGGGGTCGTGCACGCGGCCTACCACGAGGGCCTCGATCGCCGCGTCGCGATCAAGCTGCTCAATCGCCAGCGCGCCGGTCGGGTCGACCTCGAGGCCCGCCTGCGTCGCGAGGCCCGTGCGTTGGCCAAGCTCTCGCACCCGAACGTCGTG
>CBFGLP010001643.1:0-3388 GCA_965649595.1 uncultured Myxococcales bacterium
GCTTCGGGAAGGCCACGTCCTTGGCCCCCAGCATCAGCGGCATCACGAAGTTGCCGAGCGCTGCGGGGACCGAGGGGATGATGAACAGGAACACCATGATCGCGCCATGCAGCGTGAACACCTTGTTGTAGGTGGCCGCCGACATGAAGTCCTGCTGTCCGGTGAACAGCTCGGTGCGCAGCGCGATCGCCAGCAGGCCCGCGACGAGGAAGAAGAACAGCGTCGCGGCCAGGTACATCAGGCCGATGCGCTTGTGGTCGACCGTGATCAACCACGACATCAGGCCCTTCTTGGACGTCAGATAGGACGGCTCGACCGGCTGGGGCTTGCCGCCCTTGCCATGGGTCTTGTCAGTCTGCTTGGAGTCGGACATGTCGACCTCTCGAAAAGCCTTGCGGGTTACTTGAGCGTGCGGATGTAAGCGATCAGCGCGTCCATCTGCTCGTCGTTGATCTGCCCTGCGAACGAGGGCATCTGCGGCGTGAAGCCGGCCACGACCTTGGTGTTGGGCTCGTAGATCGACTCGCGGATGTAGTTCTCGTCGACGGTCACGGTGCTGCCGTCGGCGAGGCTCTCGGTCTTGCCGAACAGGCCGCCGAAGCTCGGGCCGACCTTGGCGCTACCGTCGGTCGTGTGGCAGGAGTTGCAGGCGAAGGCCTTGTAGACCTTCTCGCCGAACTGCTCCTTGGTCTCGCCCGCGCCCTGCTCGAGCACGGTCGCGGCGGCGACCTCCGCCTCGTACTGATCAGCCGGCACGACCTTGACCACGGCGAGCATCGACGAGTGCTCGTCGCCGCAGTACTCGGTGCAGAACACCGGGAACGTGCCCTCCTCGATCGCCGTGAACCACGCGGTCGTGTAGCGACCGGGGACCACGTCCTTCTTGACCCGGAACGCCGGGATGTAGAACGAGTGGATCACGTCCTTGCTGGTCATCAGCAGGCGGACCGGCTGATCCTTGGGCACGATCAGCAGCGGCGCGACCTCGCCACCTTCGACCGTGGTCGTCGCCGCCATCGCGCGCCCGGGGTACTCGATCGTCCAGTACCACTTCTGTCCGGTCACCCGGATGTCGATCGCGTCGGCCGGCGGGGCGCTGAGCTTGACGAAGTCGACTTCGCCCCACACGAAGAACACCATCAGGAACACGGCTGGAATCGCGCTCCAGGCGAACTCGAGCTTACCGTTGTGGGTAATAGGCGAGGTCTTGTCGGCGTCGGAACGCTTCTTGTACTTCGCCATGAAGTAGAACATCGCGCCGATCACCAGCACGAAGGACACGGCCGACACGGCGGTCAAGAACACATAGAGCCCGTCGAGCGACGCGGCGTGGTTCGAGGCCGTCGGCAGCAGCTCCCAGGGGTTCTCCGACATCCGGGGAGTGCCGAGTTTCTCGGGGGGAACGAGGAAGTTCGCGATCACGCTGATGCCTCCAACTCGCGGTGCCTGAACCGACGCTCGCGTCGCCAGAACACCAGCAAGAAACTACCGACGATGACGACCATCAGCGCCCCACCCAGGCGCATGATCCCCATCGCAAAGGGTCCGTACTTCCCGATGCTGGCATCGTAGTGGAAGCAGGACAGGATCAACTTGTCGACCGGGCTACCGACCCGGCCTTCGGCCGCCTCCATCAAGGCGAACTTGACGTCGCTCGGCGCGTACTCGAGCCCGTAGATGTAGCGGGCGACCTTGCCGTCGGGCGACGCGAACATCAGCACCGCCGGGTGGGCGTACTGATCTTGCTCGGCGTCGTAGGCGTAGCCGACCCCGAGCTGGGCCGCGAGCATGCGGACCTGCAGGGCGTCGCCGACGAGGAAATTCCAGTCGAGATCGTCGCCCTTGCCGAGGCTGTCGAGGTGCGTCGCTCGCTTGTTGGCAGCGAGCTCGGCGTCCTCGCGCGGATCGATGCTGACGGTCACGATCCGATAGTGCTCCCCCGGCGCCCACTCGAACTCGCGCAGCGTCTCGGTCAGCGAGTTGAGCTGCAGATTGCAGAGCGTCGGGCAGCGATAGTAGTTGAGCGTGATCAGGACGGGGCGCTCACCGTCGAAGTAGTCGCCGAGCCGGACCTGCTCACCGTGGTGATCGGTGAAGCGCATGTCCAGATCGAGCATCGCCCCGAGCGTCTCGTCGACGCCGACCTCGAGCGCCGCGGGGGCGCGCAGCTGGCCGCTGCCGCTCTCGCTCGGATCCGAGACCGCCCTGCCCCCACCCTCGGCGCGCACCGACGCCGCCCCGAGGATCGTGAGACCCAGGGTGAGCGCCAGCGTGGCGAGGCGGTGTGTTGCAGAGCGGATCACGGGCTCGTTCACTCGTTGGCGGGCTTGCCTTCGGACTTGGTCTCGGCGGGCTTGCCTTCGGTCTTGGTCTCGGCCTTCGCCTCGCCCTTGGTCTCGGGCTTGGCCTCGGCCTCGGGCTTGGCCTCGACGGGGATCGGAGCCTCGCTCGGATCCTTCGCAGCCTCGCCAGCCTCGGGCGCGGTGCCTTCCCCAGCCGGGACGGCGATCGGCGCCTCGGTCGGAGCCGCCGGCTCGGCGGGGGCCGCAGGCGTGTCGGTGCCAGCTGGCGCGGGCACACCACCGGCAGCGGGCACGCCGGTCATGTCGTCCGGATGGATCCAGCCTGCCGGAGCCGCCGGGGCCCGAAGCACGCTCGGATCCGCGAGGATCTGCTTGCGCGCGTCGTCGATGCCCTGGAGGTCCTTGGCCATCTCCTCCTTGTAGATGGCCAGCTGGAACGAGCCCTCGGCAGCCTGCCGCTCGATCAGCTCGGCGCGCTGGCTGTTGAACCACTGGATCACCGCCATGCAGGCGAGCAGGGTCACCGCCGAGAGCGAGATCAGCAGCCGAAAGAGCAGCTTGTTGTTGATGGCCTCGAGCTCGTGGCCACCCGCGTCGTGATGTCCGTGGTCGTGGTCGCTAGCCATGACTGACTCCTCAGAAGTTCTCGTGGTTGAGCGAATCCTCGAGCCGCGGGTCCGCAACCGGGACCAGCTTGGCGCCCTTGAGCGACCAGCCGAAGAGCGCGAGGAAGAGCCCAATGAAGCCGACCAAGAAGCCGATGTCGGCGCCCGTGATCGAGATGTGGTGGTGGAAGAACTCGGCGACCTCGGTGGCCCCGGCCTTCTCGGCCGCGTGCGCGGCGTGGTGGGCGAAGGGCGGCTGGGTCAGCCAGAAGATGTCCATGAACTCCATGAACACGATCCAGGCAGCCATCCACACCAGGTAGTTGGGGTTGCGCTTCCACCCGCGCCGCAGCAGCAGGAAGAAGGGCCCGACGAAGCGACCGAACACGATCAGCAGGCTGAGGCTCAGCCACTGGCCATGCGCGCGGTACATGAACCAGTTCGTCTCCTCGGGGATGTTCGCGTACCAGATCAGGAAGT
>CBFGLP010001644.1:0-11274 GCA_965649595.1 uncultured Myxococcales bacterium
AGCAGGCGATGGCGTGCGAGTGAGCACTGCGCGCTCGTCTCGGCCGCGTTTCGCCGCTGTTCCGACCTGCGACGCCCTGCGACGTCGTTCGAAACCCCATTTGCGCAGCGGCGTCGGCGAGCGGCTCTCGGTTCTGGCACAGGGCTTGAAGTCCACCGCCTCGCAGCGAGGACGACCATGCTGATCTTTCGTCAGTTGTTCGAGCAGGAAACCTCCACCTACACCTACCTGCTCGCCGATCCCAAGACGCGCGAGGCCATCTTGATCGATCCGGTCCGCGAGACGATCGAGCGCGACCTCGATCTGGTCCGCGAGCTGGACCTGAAGTTGGTCCACACGCTCGAGACCCACGTGCACGCCGACCACGTGACCGCGTCGGGCATGCTGCGCGAGCGGGTCGGGAGCCGCAGCGTCGTCTCGGCCAAGGGCGGCGCGCCGTGTGCGGACGTGCTGATTCAAGCGGGCGACAAGATCTTCTTCGGCGATCGCTGGGTCGAGGTGCTCGAGACGCCCGGCCACACCGACGGCTGCGTCAGCTACCTGCTCGACGATCGCACGATGGTGTTCACTGGCGACGCGCTGTTGATCCGTGGCACTGGCCGGACCGACTTTCAGCAGGGCGATCCCCGCCGACTCTATCAATCGATCACGGAAAAGCTGTTTACGCTCCCGGACGAGACCAGCGTATATCCCGGTCACGACTACCGCGGCATGACCTGCTCGACGATCGGCGAGGAAAAGGCGCACAACCGCCGGCTCGGCGGCGGTCGCAGCATCGACGAGTTCGTGGCGATCATGAACGGCCTTCGCCTCGCCAACCCCAAGAAGATCGACGAGGCCGTGCCCGCCAATCTCGCCTGCGGGGTGCCCAAGCGGGTCGATGGCGAGCCCGAGCAGGCCTGGGCGCCCGTCGCTCGGACCGAGCAAGGCGTGCCCGAGGTCGCGAGCTCCTGGGTGGCCGAGCACCGCGAGGTCCGACTGATCGACGTGCGCGAGCGAGAAGAGTGGAACGAGGGTCACATCGAGGGCGCCGAGCTGGTCCCGCTGGCCACGCTCGCCACGGTGTCCACGAGCTGGGACAAGGCCACGCCGCTGGCGATCGTGTGTCGCTCGGGCGCTCGCTCGGGCCGGGCGGCCCTGCAGCTCGAGCACGCGGGCTTTCGTCGGGTCGCGTCCGTGCGCGGCGGCGTGCTCGGGTGGGCGCACGAGGGGCGCGCGCTGGTTCGCTAGCTCGACTGCTCGTCGTATCGAATCGCGCTCACATCGCCAATCCGCGATTCCACCAGAATCACGAATGACCAGAATCGCGATTGACGATTCCGGGCGTCGATTTACAGTCATCGATTTCACCAGCGTCGAATCGACATTCGAGCATATGTTGCGCGAGGACACACAATGACCGATTTCACCCCATGGGCCTCCTTGATCGGAGGCATGCTCATCGGCCTCGGCTCTGCCCTGCTGCTGGCTTTCAATGGCCGAATCGCCGGGATTAGCGGCATCCTGGGCGGATTGATCGAAGGCAGCGAAGGCCGCTCGTGGCGGGGGCTCTTCGTGGTCGCAATGCTGGTTGGCGGCGTATTTTGGTTGATGCTCGATCCCACGCGCATGCCTGGCGCGACGATCGACTCGCTGCCGCTCTTGCTGCTCGCGGGGTTGCTGGTCGGGTTCGGCACTCGGCTCGGCGGCGGCTGCACCAGCGGCCACGGGATCTGCGGGCTGTCTCGCTTCTCGACCCGCTCGGTCATCGCGACCGCGCTGTTCATGGCCAGCGCGATCGTCACAACTTTCGTCATCCGGCACGTGCTCGGCATCGGGAGCATCACATGAAAGCCAACCACCAGAACCGCGGCGACGACCGCAGCCTCGTGATCGCGCTCGTGTCGGGCCTGCTCTTCGCGCTCGGGCTCGGCCTCTCGGGCATGACCAACCCCGCCAAGGTGCTGAACTTCCTCGATGTGTTCGGGGCCTGGGACCCGAGCCTCGCGTTCGTGATGGCCGGCGCGATCGCGGTCTACCTGCCGGTCTACCGCCTGCTGAAAGGGCGGAGCCGGCCGCTGCTCGCGGATCGCTTCCATTGGCCGACCAAGTCGGACATCGACCGCGATCTCGTGGTCGGCTCGATCCTGTTCGGGATCGGCTGGGGCATCGCCGGGCTCTGCCCGGGGCCGGCCGTGGTCTCGCTGGCCACTGGCGAGGGCCCGATCCTCGCGTTCGGTGTCGCGATGCTGCTCGGCATGCTGGCCCAGCGGCAGCTGATGCGACGGCGAAGTCAACGTGCGAGCGAGCAGACCAAGGCCGCAGCCGCAGCTCCCGAGGCCGACGAGCTCACCGACTGTGGCTGCCCCTGAGCGCGGCCTCCGTACGCGCTCGGGTTGACAAGCTCGTGATCACAGTGGCCTGATCCCGGCCATGTCGGTCCGCCGCTTCGAGTTCAAGGACAGTCGCTCGTACAAGTTCTGGGAGATCTCCGTCGAAGGTAGCTCCTACACCGTTCGCTACGGCAAGGTCGGCACCGATGGTGTGACCCAGACCAAGTCCTTCGCGACGCCGGACAAGGCCTCGACCGACGCCGAGAAGAAGATCAACGAGAAGGTCCGCAAGGGCTACGCCGAGGTCGGCTCGGCCGCGCCGGCCAAGCCCGCGCAGGTCGACAGCGCCGCGGACTGGTCGGTGCGGGCCGATCAGTTGCAGGCGGCCGGCGATCCTTGGGGTCAGCGGATCGCCCTATGGATCGCCCGCGAGGCGGCCAAGGGCAACGACAAGCGCAAGCTGACCAAGGAGCTCGACGAGCTGACGGCCGAGCACGGCGTTCGCTTGTTCGGGCTCGAGCTGTTCGAGCTGATCCACACCGAGGGCTTCGAAAAGGTCGCGCGCCTGACCTGGGACCACGGCTACATCGTCAAGGCCTGGGTCGGGGTGCCGGAGTATGGCTTCAAGGGCCCGAGGGCCAAGCAGGTGTTGCGCGCGATCGTGCAGTCGCCCGCGGGCGCGTACCTGCGCGACCTGACCGTCGGGCTCTACGACTCCGAGGGCGGCGGGCTCGCGGGCGTCGGCTCTGACATCGCCAGCGGTGGCGAGCTCGCGGCGCTCGAGCGGCTGTTCATCGGTGACTTCACGAGCGAGGAGCAGGAGATCAGCTGGGTCAGCCTCGGCGACCTCAGCCCGCTCTGGGCGGTCACGCCCAAGCTCACGACCTTGCGCCTGCACGGGGCCGGGATCCGGCTCGGCGATTTCGAGCATCCGACCCTGGCGCGGCTCGAGATCGAGACCGGCGGCCTCCCGCACGCGGCGGTCGTCAGCCTCGCCAACGCCAAGCTCCCGGAGCTGGCCCACATGGAGGTGTGGTTCGGCCGCGAGGACTACGGCGGGACCACCGACATCGCCGCGCTGCGGCCGATCTTCACCAACACCGGCTTGCCCAAGCTCAAGCACCTCGGCTTGCAGAACTCCGAGATGCAGGACGCGATCGCCGTCGAGCTGGCCAACTCACCGCTGCTCGCCCAGGTCGAGAGCCTCAACCTCTCGATGGGCACGATGCGCGGGGGCGGTGCCCAGGCGATCCTCGACAACGCGGCGTCGTTCAAGCACCTCAAGTCGATCGACCTCGACCGCAACTACATCCCCTACGAGCTCTGCAATCAGCTGCGGGCGGCGTTCGGCAACGCCGTGAGCATCGGCAGGCAAGAGACGGCCGACATGTACGACGACGAGGCCTACTACTACACCTCGGTTGGGGAATGAGGGTCGCTAGCCGTTCTCGGGCCCCACGCCCGAGGACGGCAGTCGCTAGCGCCGGACCACGATCTCGTGGACCGGGTGCTCCGGGGTCTGGCACCACACGCGATTATTGGTGTCGACGACGCATTCCCCGTACATGCCCCTCGAAGCCCGCACGATGCCCGACAGATGCCGCGAATCGACCGTGAATTGGTCATTGGGTTGCGGGACATCGCACGAGAGATACCGGTCCAAATCACGAGGTACGCAGGATTCCGCCCAACAGGGAAAGGTGCAATTGCACGGGTGGGTGTCGCATTGCGGACTGGCTGCCACGACGTTGTGGCCTGGCGTTCCGGGTGACCTCGTGTCGTAAAAAGGGATCGGACGGTTGGTGTCCCTGCTGGCGCACATCCAGCCGCTTTGAAGCCGCCAGCATATGCCCGACGGCGGGGCGTAGCGCTCCGCCGACCGCGGGGCCAACAGCTCCGAGACCTCCGCGGCTGGGCCAACGTCGGCGATCAGTCGCGGAGAGTAGCTCTCCTCTCCGATGTGATCGTCGAGGATGCGATCGGCCTTGCCCAGATCGACGCCGAGATCGTCGGTCCCGTTCATCCAACACCAGAGCTGCCCGGTGCTCTGCAGCGCGCAAGCGGTTCCTAGCGGCGTGCGGCCGTTGAACAGCAGCACGCGCGCGAGGTCGAAGAGCCTCTCACCGGCGACCAGCTTGGCGACGAACGACTCGTCCCAGCAGTGGAGCAGGCCATCGGTGGTGACGGCACAGTACGACTCCAGCGACCGTGCGACCGAAATACCCCTCACCTCGTGGACCTGCGCCTGTTCGTCGAGGCAGCGAACGGGGCCTTGCTCGTCGCGGACGCATATGTGTGGATTCGGATATTCCGAGCCTGTCATTTCGACGGCGTTTGCGAGCGATTCGAGCGGAGGATCGAACTCGCTGGCCTCGGTTCGAGCACACGCCACCTGACCGTCGGCATGCAGCACGCAAACACGATCTCCCATGTCCCACACATGCAAGTCCACGATCGGCGAGGGCGGAGGTGCCTCGACGGGCTGTGGGGCGGGTGGCGCGGGCGCGGGGACGGGGACGGGGTCCGCTGCCGAGCTGTCGGGCTTGCCGCAAGCACCGAGCAGGGCGAGCACCAGCGGGATCAGCATGGTTCGTGCGAGCATCACCATCCATCGTATCCGCTATGGTGCTCATACGTGAGCACGCTCGCGTCGACCTCGTAACGCTCCGCGGGCCCCATCCGTGAGCCGGACGAGCCCGCCACGCGCGGGCAGGAGGCAGCGAGATGCGAAGCGATCGAGCAAACGATGTCGACGTGGTCGTGATCGGCGGTGGCCTGAGCGGCCTGGTGAGCGCGGGGCTCTTGGCCCAGCGAGGGCTGCGGGTCCACCTGATCGAGCGGGCCGAGCAGCCCGGCGGGCGCGGGCGCTCGCGCGAGCGCGAAGGCTTCCACTTCGATATCGGCGCCCACGCGCTCTACCGCGGCGGTCCGGCGATGGCCGCCCTGAACCGGCTCGGTGTGCGGCTCACGGGCAAGCTGCCGCGATCGAGCCACGGGCTCGCGTTCGCCGACGGCCGCACCTACACCTTTCCAGCCACTACCCGCTCGACCCTGACCACGCAGCTGTTGAGCCTGCGCGGCAAGCTGGGCTTGGCCCGCTTCTTCGCCGGGCTCTCGCGGGCTCCGGGCGCCGAGCTGGCCGGGCTGAGCGTGATGCAGTGGCTCGAGCGGGAGATCGACGACGCCGGGCTGCGTCGGCTCGCGGCGGCGATCATCGGGCTCGGCAGCTACTGCCGTGATCTCGAGCGGATGTCCGCCGATGCCGGCCGGGCGCAGCTGAAGCTCGCGTTCGAGGGCGTGCTCTACCTCGATCGTGGCTGGGGGCAGATCGTCGCGGGCGTCGAGCAGCGGCTGCGCGAGCTGGGTGTGACCATGCAGCTCGGTCGGAGCGTCGGCGCGATCGAGAGGGTCGCCGAGCGCTGGAAGGTGCACACGGACGCGGGCGAGCACCGCTCGTCCGCGGTGATCGTGGCCACGCCTCCGAGCAGCGCGGCCAAGCTGCTGCGCAGCGCCGGGGTCGAGCCGCGCTGGCCCGAGCTCGTGCCCGTGCAGGCGGCCGCGCTCGATCTCGGCCTGCGCGGGCCCTGGACCGCGCCCGACTTCGTGCTCGATCTCGACGATCCCATCTACATGACCTCGCAGTCGGTGGTCAGTCGCCGCGCTCCGCAGGGCGACTCGACGGTGTCGCTGATCTGGTATCGCCGAGCGATCGATGCGGACACGCCCGGGTCCGAGCTGCGCACACGGCTCGAGGCGCTGCTCGAGCGCTTCGTTCCGGACTTTCGTGCGCGCACGGTCGTCGAGCAGTTCTTGCCCGACATCACGGTCACCTTCGATCGCCCGCGGCCCGAGCTCGGCGGGCTCGCAGGTCGGGTGGCGGTCGAGCCGGAGCCCGAGCGCGCGCCAGGGCTGGCGTTGATCGGCGACTGGATCGGCGACCGTGGCCTGCTGCTCGACGCGGCGCTGGCCAGCGCGGCCGCGGCGACCGACCGGGTAGCGACCAGCTACTCGAACTCGCGCCGCCGCGCCTCGTAGGTCTCGGAGATCACCCGCTCGAGCTCGGTGCAGGCCTCCTCCACGCCGAGCTCGCGCGGATCGATCGGCGGCAAGATGATCATGTGGAGGCGCCGGCCGAGCTTGATCGCCCGATCGTTACGACCGAGCGCCTCGAAGGTGCCGAGCAGCACGATCGGCAGCAGCATGAGCCCCTCTTCGGCGAGGATCCGAATGCCCGCCCGCTTGAAGGGCTGGATGTTGCCGTCGGGCGAGCGCGTGCCCTCCGGGAAGATCAGCAGCGGCCAGGGGCTCACCTGCGCGGCGTCGCGAATGATCGAGCGGGCGGTCGCGCCCTTGCGGCGATCGATCAACACCCCGCGGTTGCGCAGGTACGAGCCGAACACCGGCATCAGCGTGACCAGACGCTTGGCGATGAAGCTGACCGAGTAGGGAAACTCGGCGAGGATCAACACCCAATCGAGGTAGCTTAGGTGGTTGCTGCACACCGCGTAGCGCTCGAGCCCGCGCGCGTGCTCCTTGCCCTCGACCGTGACGGTCATGCGCAGCACGTGCAGGATCCGCCGGCTCATCAGCCGAGCGATGTGCTGCTCGATCACCCCGTCTTTGCGATCGATGATGTTGCCGATCAGCTTGAAAATGTGGAACCAAGAGATCAGCGTGAACAGGCGCACGTACTGCCAAGCGCGGCGGAACTCGTCGGCGATGCGCATGGGGGGCGCCGATGGTTCCCCACGCCAACACGAGTTGCAAGCTGTCGACTACCGTTTCGGCCCGGTGAGGAGCCTCGCGCTCCCCGAGCTCGGAGCCCGTCCCTTTCACCGCGTGCCGTATCGCGCCTGCTAGCCCTGTTACGTTAGCCGCCATGCGCACCGTCCTCGTCCTCGCGCTGCTCGGCTTGCTCGGGCTGCCGCTCGCCTGTACCCGCGCCGCTCAGGTGATTGAGGACGCCAAGCTCAGCGCCAGCTTCGGCCAGCGCGAGCACGGTCGGGAGGTCGAAGTCGAGGCCGGCAAGCCCTTCGAGATCGTGCTCGGCTCACCACGCGGTGTCGCGAGCGAGCACCGCTACGAGTGGGCGAGCGAGCCGGTGATCGAGGGCAGCGGGATCGAGCTCGAGCGCTTCGAGCAGCGCCCGCCCCCCAACGACGTCGACGGCGGCTCGCTCGGCTATCACTACCGCTTCCGAGCGGGTGCCGAAGGCGAGGCGACGATCTCGATCGCGATCGCCTCCCGCGGGGACGAGGCGCCGATCGACCCCTACCAGCTGCGCGTGCGGATTCGTCCTTAGCGACCCGCCCTGCCCGCGCCTGTTCAGGCCCGGTGGCGCTCGCTATCCTGCCTGAGCCCGCCTCATGACCAGCTACACGATCGTCGAACTCCACGGAGACGGTATCGCGCGCGAGCTCTCGCAGAGCGTGCATACGGTCGCCGACGCCCTGCCCTTCAACTTGCAGTTCATCCCGGTCGACCTGACCGAGGAGAACCGGCGGGCCCGCGGCCTCGCGGTCTACGACGACGCGGTCGCCTTGATGAACCAGCACAAAGTCACGCTCAAGTACCCGACCGCGACCACGGCCGAGAGCCCCAACAAGGTCCTGCGCGACCGGCTCAACTTCGCGGTCATTCACCGGCCCGTTCACACGATCCCGGGCATCCAGACCAACTTCACCAAGACGATCGACGTCGAGATCGTCCGCATCGCGACCGGCGGCACCTACGAGGACGTCGGCCGCCGGATCGGCCGCGACACCGCCGTGTCGCTGCGGGTGATCGAGCGGCGGCCCTCGATGCTCGCCGCCCGGTTCGCGTTCCGGCTCGCACAGCTGCGCGGCACCAACGTGGTCGCGACCTCCAAGTTCACGATCCAAAAGGCGACCGACGGGCTGTTCCAGGAGGCCGCGCGCCTGGTCGCCAGCGACTATCCGGCGACCGAGTTCCGCGAGGAGCTGTTCGACGCGTTGCTGGCCGGCATCATCATGCGGCCGGATCGGTATGGGGTGATCGTCACGCCCAACGAATATGGCGACTTCTTGTCCGACGCGGCCTATGGCCTGATTGGATCGATCGGTCTCGGCGACAGCGCGTCGTATGCATTCGACGACGACGGGCGGACCACTGTAGCGATGTTCGATCCAGCCGGCGGCACCGCCCCGGACATCGCTGGGCAGAACAAGGCCAACCCGACGGCGGCCCTGCTGGCGATGGCGAACATGCTGCGGCACATCGGCCAGGTGAAGGCCGGCGCGGCCCTGCGGGCGGGCGTGCTCGGGTCGATCGAGGCTGGCGACAAGACCCGCGACATTGGTGGGAGCATGAGCACGACCGAGTTCACCGCGGCGGTTGTCGCCCGTATGCGCGAGAACCTGGCGGGGTAGCGTGATTCGGCGAGGGTCGTCATTCATGCGATGGCGACCCTCCAGTTCGGGCAAGATCCGCGGCGCATGGACACGGCCCTCCTGCTCGACAAGCTCATTCACGCGCACTGGGTCGCGGCCAGCGACGATGATCGTCAGGTCGTGATAGATGCGGTCAGCGAGCGGCTGCCGAGCGGCTTCGACTTCCTCGGGTTCGAGACCCACGCGGGCAGCCCGATCGCGGTGTTCAAGCAGCAGGTGAGCGGGGCTCGCTTCGCGCTGATCCCCGGCGGTCGGTTCGAGATGGGCTTCTCGCAGCGCGAGCGCGAGCGGGTGCTCGAGCTCGGTCGCTCGAGCGAGGAGCCCGAGATGTTCGAGGACATCTTCGGCGGTGGCATTGGAGCGGAGCCGGCTCGCATCGTCGACGTCGCGCCCTTCTTGCTCGCGCTCGAGCCGCTGAGCAACCGCCAGCTCGAGCGGGTCATCGAGCGCGACGACGTGCTCAGCCACGAGCGCTGCATCGAGCCCCGCTACGCCGACGAGCTGCGCGCCGGGCTAGCCGCGGTCGGGCTCCGGCTGCCGAGCGACGCCGAGTGGGAGTACGCCTGCCGAGCGGGCACGACCACGCTCTTTCCCGCGGGCATCGACGAGCTGCCCGAGGATCCTTACCTCCCGCCCAACGGCTTTGGCTTGAGGCTGCTCGGTCGCTACCCGGAGCTGTGCGCCGACGGCTGGCACCACGGCTACGAGGGAGCGCCCGACGACGCGCGGCCGTGGGTGGGCGAGGACGCGATCGTCCGCGGCGGCGCAGAGATGAGCTGGCCCTGGCAGGGCCCGGGCTGGATCGAGGCCATGTGCGCGGTGCGGATGACCCTCGGCCGGACCGAGTTCTTCTTGGCCGCGCGTCCGGCCCTTAGCCTGTTCGACGACGACGCCGCCTACTCGGACGCCGCCAAGCGAGCGCGCGAGCGAGCCGGGCTGACTCGCCGACCCGCGCCCGAGCCGATCGAAGACCAGCCCGAGCCCGAAGGTCCGCTGGTCGTGCACGAGATGTACGACCGCGTCTGCGGGGACCTGTCGACGCTGGCCTCGATGAACGAGGCGGCGGCGCTGAGCATGCTCGCGGAGCTCCGCGAGGCCCGCTTCCGAGGCGCCGGTCGCTACTACAGCGGCGAGAACCCCTCGCTGATCCTGCACGCGATCGACCTGCTGCTCGATCCGACGATCCCGGCTCGCCACGAGCTGGCCGTGCTGCTGGTCGATCTACTCAGCGGCGGCCACGTCAACTCGATGCCGCAATTCGACTGGCGCTTCGACGGGGTCGAGTCGCAGGACGAGTGCATGTTCGAGATCCTCGCCCGATCCCACGAGCTGGGCGAGTTGCTCGACGATCCAGATCCGCGGGTGCGAGCCGGTGTGGCGATGCTGCTGGCGCCCGCGCTGCAGTCGAGCTTTGGCGCCGAGCTGTTCGAGGCGCGGCTGCGCGACGAGAGGGATCCCGGGGCCAAGGCGAGCTTCGCGATCGCGACCGGCGTGGCGCTCACGGGCGTCGAGCGCAGGTACCGAGCTCCGCAGGCGCTGACCGAGGCGCTCGAGCACGAGCATCCGCTCGTGCAGATTGGCGCCGCGCATGCGTTGGCGAGCCTGCGAGGACCAGCAGCCAGCCCAGCGCTGCTGAGCACGCTCGCGGACGCGATCGGCATGCCGATGCCCGAGGGGGCGTGGCTGCCTTGGTATCACGGCCGGCTCGATCTGCTCGCCCAGCGGGTGCTCGATCGCTGTGGTGACCCCGGCGCAGAGGTGCTCACGCGGGCGCTGCTGCGCAGGATCGAGGCGCTCCAGGGGCAGAGCGAACGCGAGGCGCGTCGGGAGGCGACACGCTACGCGAACACGCTCTTGGAGCTGCACTTCGAGTACCTCGCAGACGCGGGCGGTGATGATGACGTCGACGACGAGGAAGACCTCGCTGACGACGAGGACGAGGTCCCAGCAACACCGGGACCGCGCTTGCGTGCCTCCGACCTTCGGCCAATCCAGCGAGAGATCCTCGAGGCTCTCACCACCGAGCCCGCCCCGAACGCTCGCTTCCACGAGCGCGGCGTGCCGAACGATCCAGCCCAGCGGCGCGCCTGGTTGGCCAGCTCCTGACAACACCCTGGCAGGAGCCTGCCGCGCGGCCTCTGTTCGACGATTCCGCGATCGGCGAGGGTTCGGTCATGCACGACGATGGCCTGATCGAGCACGAGGACAAAGTGACGCGGTGCTGGTGGTGCGGGACCGAGGCCGACTATCAGCGCTATCACGACGAGGAGTGGGGCATGCCGGTGATCGACGACCACCGGCTGTTCGAGAAGCTGGCGCTCGAGGGCTTTCAGTCCGGGCTGAGCTGGCTGACGATCCTGCGCAAGCGCGAGCACTTCCGCCGCGCCTTCGCCGGGTTCGACTTCGACGCGATCGCCCGCTGGCGCACGAGCCGAGTGGACAAGCTAGTGGCCGACCCCGGCATCGTGCGCCACCGCGGCAAGATCGAGGCGACGCTGAGCAACGCAAAAGCAGCGGTCAAGCTGCGCGACGAGTTCGGCTCACTGGCCGCG
>CBFGLP010001645.1:0-3754 GCA_965649595.1 uncultured Myxococcales bacterium
CCTCGAGCTGCTCGAGCGCCACTCCGATCAGTGGGAGGTTGCGCGTCTGTTCGGCCTGTTTCACAACGTCAAGGGGGCGGCGGCGATCGTCGGAGCCGAGGAGATCCGCATCGTCGCCCACGGGGCCGAGGACATGCTCGACCTGCCGGGCAAAGGCGGCTCGCTGACGCCGGAGGTGGCCGACCTCGTGCGTACGGGGGCCCGGTTGCTCGACGAGCTGCTCGGCGAATCGCCTCCCCCAGCACAGACGCTGTTCGCCTATGTGGAGCAGGTGGCCATGCTCGGGGCCGACCGATCGACCGACGAGCACGGCGACTTCGCGAGCGCCAAGCGTGTGCCCGAGCCTGTGATCGAGCTGCTGACCGAGCCTTCCGACGCGGAGCCATCCGGCACACCACAGCAGTCGGCCGCGCCGTCGGTCACCAGCCAGCGCGGCCCGTCGACCATCCGTGTCGCCTCGGCGAAGATCGATGACCTGGTGGGACTGGCGGCGGAGGTCGTGATCCAGACCATGGACGACGACGGGCACGCGGCCCACTCTCGCCGTGTCCTCCAGCAGCTGCGCTCGTTGGCTGCCCACGATCCAGAGCTCCGCGTCCGGCTCTCGGATCCCCTGCGCGAGCTCGGCGATCTGTGCGAGAAGCTGGTCGAGGCCGCGAGCCGGTCACGCCGGATCTCGAACGAGCTGAACACGGCAGTCAGGGGCCTGCGCATGGTCCGACTCGATGGCCTGCACGGGGCGTTCGGCCGGGTGGTGCGCGAGTCCTGCGAAGCGACGGGCAAGCGCGCACGACTCGACTTCGCGCCCGGGGCGACCGAAGTCGACCGCGAGCTGCTCGAGCAGCTCCGCGATCCGCTCGTGCACCTGCTGCGCAACGCCGTGGCCCACGGCATCGAAGATTCACGCGCTCGCGAGCAGGCGGGCAAGCCAGAGACCGGCAAGATCACGATGACCGCCCGCACCGCCGGACCGTGGGTCGAGATCTGCATATCGGATGATGGCCGGGGGATCTCCGCGGAGGAGATCGGCAACCGAGCGCTCGAGCAGGGGCTGATCACTAGCGACGCCTTGGACCGCCTGTCGGAGCCCGAGCGCCTCGCGCTCGTGTTCACTGCCAGGCTCTCGACGCAGAGGTCTCCCAACACCATTGCCGGGCGGGGGATCGGCCTGGACGTGGCTCGCAGCCGAATTCACGCGTGCGGCGGGCGGATCTCGATCCACTCGCAGCCCAGCCGAGGGACGACCTTCGAGCTGCGGATTCCCCTGACCCGAGCGACGACGCGTGGTGTGATCGTGCAGGCGGCCGGGCAGCGCTATGTCTTGCCTGCGCTCTACGTCGACCGGGTGGTGCTCCCCGCGGCCGTGGACATCGACCGCCTCGAGGGCAAGGAGGTGGTGAGAATCGGGGAGCAGACCCTCGCCGTGATTGACCTGCAGGCGCTGCTCGGCATGCCGGCGCAGCCGGTCAGCGGGCGACCGGTCGTCGTCCTCGGCCATGGCCAACAACGGCGCGGCGTGATCGTCGACGAGGTGGTCGAGGAGCGCGAGTTCGTCTTGCAAGGGCTGGGCTGGAACCTGCAGTCGGTCCATGGCGTGGCTGGCAGCGCGGTGCTCGACGGTGGTGACATCCTGCTGGTCCTGGACGCGCCGGCGGTGATCGACGGGCTCGAGGCCAGCTACCTCGGCAGCGTGGCCGAGGCGGCCTCCACCCACCAGCGCCGGATCCTCGTGGTCGACGACTCCGTCACCTCGCGCACGCTCGAGAAGAACATCCTGTCGAGCGCGGGCTACGAGGTGCTGGTGGCCATCGACGGCGTGGACGCGTGGAGCGTGCTCGAGTCCGAGGCCATCGACCTGGTCATCTCCGACGTGCAGATGCCCAACATGGACGGCCTCGCCCTGACCCGGAAGATCCGCGCGGTCGAGCGCCACGCATCGACACCCGTCATTCTCGTCACCAGCCGGGGCGGCCCAGAGGACCGGCTCGCTGGGGCCGAGGCCGGAGCCGACGCATACGTGGTCAAAGGAGCCTTCGATCAGGACGAGCTGCTGCGTGCCGTCGCGCGGCTGCTGTGAGTCGCCATGACCGACAGAAACATCCGCGCCTACCTCGTCGACGACTCGCTCGTCGCCCGACTCGCGCTGGAGAAGCTGCTGGTCGCCGAAGGCATCGAGGTCGTGGGCACGGCGGCGAGCGGGGCCAAGGCGCTGCGTGAGGTCCCCCGGCTGCGGCCCGACGTCGTGCTGATGGACATCCTCATGCCGCAGATGGACGGGCTGGAGTGCACGCGGCAGCTGATGGCGACCCAGGCGACCCCGATACTGATCGTCTCCGATCTGGTCGGCATCCGCAGCGATCTCCACTTCGAGGCGCTCAAGGCAGGCGCGCTGGATGTCTGCGGCAAGCCCACGCGTGAGGAGCTCGACGACGGGACGGCACAGGCACGCCTCGGCCGCCTCGTTCGGCTCCTCGCCGACGTCCCCGTCGTCACCCGCCGCCCGCTTCCCCAGCCCCGTCCGCTTTCCCAGCCCCGCCCCGCTGGCCCTGCCGTAGCGGTCTCGCCGGTGGGAGCACCCTACGCTGGCAAGCAGCCGGACCCCGTCTGGCTGCCGACGGCGCTGTTCATCGGCGCGTCGACCGGGGGCCCACCGGCGCTGCGAGAGATCCTCACCGACCTGCCTCGAGCGGACGGAATGGGGATACCCATCGTGCTCGTGCAGCACATGACCCGCGGGTTCCTCGGCGGGCTGGCGAGCTGGCTGACGCAGGCCACGGGGTATGAGATCGAGCTCGCCCGTCACGGAGCGTGGCTGCGCCCCGGCGTCGTGGTGCTCGCGCCCGACGACCGGCACGTGGAAGTGGAGGCCGACCGACTGCTGCTCGTCGATGAGCCGTCCTCGGGCGGGCACCGGCCTTCGATCGACGTCCTGTTCCACTCGGTCGCTCGACGACGCGACGCCGATCGCACGTGCGCGATCCTCCTGACCGGCATGGGACGAGACGGGGCGCAGGGCCTCGCGGCGCTTCACCGCGCGGGCGCGTGGACGATCGCCCAGGACGAGGCCACATCGATCGTCTGGGGGATGCCCCGCGCGGCCATCGAGCTCGGCGCTGCCCGGGAGGTGCTTGCGCTGCACGAGATCCGTGACCGGGTCCACCACTGGTGGCGTGCTCGACATGGACCTCGCGCCGCCTGCTAAGTTGCGCCGAGCGTCCATGAACCAGATCCAGACCATGATCGAGTCGCTCCACTCCAAGCAGCGCTGCCCCCGACTGCACGTCGACACGACGCGGCCGGGGGTGGTCTGCCCCGACTTCCTCCGCGAGCAGTGGAAGGAGCAGTTGGTCATCGACCTCGACCCCAGCTATCCGCTGGACCTGGCCTTCACCGAGGTCGGTGTCGAGGCCGACCTGTCCTTCGGCGGCTACGTCACCCGCTGCGTGTTCCCCTGGGCTGCCATTTACGTGGTCGTCGATCGCGAGACGAGCCGGGGCCTGGTCATCGAGACGGCCGTGCCCGCTTCGCTGCGCGCCAGGCAGGCTGCCGCCCAGCCCAAACCCAAGCCCAAGCTCGTCGAGGTGGGGAGCGTGCCCGAGGACACCGCGTCGGCGAAGGTCAGCTCGGACAAGGGCCCCCGCAAGTCGCGTCGCAATCGGCGAAAGAAGCCGGGCGAGGCCGAGACCGAAGTGAACGCCGAGGCCGAGACCGACGTGAACGCCGAGGCCGAGACCGACGTGAACGCCGAGGCCGA